>CAIXDX010000024.1 GCA_903918335.1 uncultured Methylococcaceae bacterium
CATCACCGTACAAATTAACCACTACGGGAGCAGTATAACCAGAAATGGTTTCATCAATCCGCTCAGTTAAAAAAGTATTGGCCTCAAAACTAATCCCCGGAAAATTACTTAATATCTCTCTAAGTTGATCTAATATGTTTTGTTGTTGCGCGCCTGATAAGGGTTCTAGTCTAACTTCGTACTCACTGTAATGACTACCGTACGTATCAGCGCCCCGCTCTGCCCTACCCGCCCATTGAGATACCGATTGCACGCCCGGAATAGCTAAAAACTGTTCAGTTAATTTACTACCTATTCGTAATGATTCTGGTAAAGAAGTACCTGGAATACTACTGGTATGCACTATGTAATGCCCTTCTCGTAGTTCAGGTAAAAATTGACTATCTAGCTTTATAAACGCTAACCCACTGAATAAACACAGAGCTAAACTACCGCCAATCAATACCTTGAAATGTTCAATAAAAAAAGCTAGCCATCGCTTATAAATGGGTTTTAGCCACCTTATCATGGGGGGATCATTTTGTTTGTCCAACTGGCTACCGAGTAACACATAACATAAGGCGGGCGTTAAAGTCAGCGCCACCACTAGCGACACCAAAATAGCTAAAATATAAGAATACCCTAGCGGGGCAAATAAGCGCCCTGCCACACCATTAAGGGTTAATAATGGCACAAACACTAAGGCGACTATAAAACTAGCATAAACTACCGAGCTTCTCACTTCTAATGAGGCGGCATAAACTACTTGTGTCACCGACAATGGCGAATTTAATAAGCGATTCTCTCTTAAGCGGCGAAATATATTCTCAGTATCAATAATGGCATCATCTACCACCTCACCCAAGGCGATAGCCAAGCCCCCTAACACCATAATATTGAGATTAACGCCCGACTCTAATAACACTAACACCGCGCCCATTAAGGACACAGGGATGGCAAGCGCTGATATAAATGCCGTTCTAAAATTAAATAAAAAGCCATATAAAACCAGCAAGACAAATAGACCGCCTAACAATAAATGCCCTGATAAATTGGAGATCGATTTTTCAATATAATCAGCAGGTCTAAAGAGATGTTCGTAAAAGTTAACATCTTCATTTTTAAAAACGGGCTCAAACTCTTTTAATAAAGCTTCCACTTGTCGAGACACAGTCAATGTGTTCGCACCGTATTGACCAATCACCATGAGCACAATAGAGGCTTTACCGCCAATTTGCGCAGCACCAATCGGTGGCTCAGGTGCGTATTTAATGGTGACTACCTCTCCTAATGTGATGGTCCGACCTTGCTCGCGCTTTACGATAATTTTGGCAAACTCTTCTGGAGTATTGGGTTGTCCCGTTACCTGCACTGTAAAACGTTGGTTGGCATTCTCAATAAAACCACCACCCTGAATAACACCCGCCTGAGCAGTCGCCTGTACAATATCGCTTAATGCCAAATTAAAGCGTTGTAACTGTATCGGATCGACCTGTATTTGTAACTGCGCGACTTGTCCACCAAATACATTAACGTCTGCTACACCGGGTATCGCTAATAAACGCGGTACGACAGTCCAATCCACCAAACTCCTCAAAGCCATTAGATCCTTAGTCTCGGAGTTTAATCCTAAGGTTAATACGGTTGCTGATGACGAGGATAAAGGAATGGCGACAGGGGTCACGCCTAAAGGTAGATTGGTCGACAAACTGGCTAAACGCTCACTGATAAGTTGCCGATTACGATACACCTCAGTTTTTTCTTTAAAAGTGGCCGTAATAATAGAAAGGCCTTGAATAGACTCAGAGCGCACGGACTCCATACCCACTAAACCACTGATGCCCGTTTCAATTTGACGAGTGACCAAGCCCTCTACTTGCTCAGCCGACAAGCCCGGTGCTTCTGTTTGAATAATAACGCGCCTGGGTGCAAACTCAGGAAAAATATCTAAACCGGCTGAAGCAAAACGATAACCACCGTACAGTAAAATAAGTAGAGCAAATGCAATCACAACCCCGTAAAAACGGATAGAAAAACGGACTAAGGTACTGAGCATTAGAAATATACTTTTCAGCGATTATTAATTAAAGCCAAATTATAACAAGTTCTATTTGTAAGCTATGTATTTACAATACCTTTGTAAATGAACCCCTTCTCACTATTCAGGAAAATTTCCTAGTCAAAAACTTTTATAATAGGAATAACACTTTTTTAAATAGTACGCCTTAAAATTGATGACTAACAGACACCTTCGTAGACATTTATTACTCGCTGTTTTACCACTGACATTAACGACACCTGTTAACGCGGACACGGACACCCCTAAAACAATCG
>CAIXDX010000025.1 GCA_903918335.1 uncultured Methylococcaceae bacterium
AGTTATTTTCAGAGTATGGCAAAGTCCGCTCCATTCAACTTATCGCTGATATTTTCAGCGGCAAATGTCGAGGATTTGGTTTTGTAGGCATGGAAGGCCACGAAGCCAGAGCTGCTATCGCAGCACTTGATGGCAATTTATATTGCGGAAAACCTTTAAAGGTTAAATTTGAAGAAGCAGCTACCGGCAAAGGTGGCAGACGCTAATCAAAAAGTTTTGGGGCGACTATTAAGTCGCCCTCCTTTCTCCGAGTCCTCATCATTAGCTTGCCCTACCTAAAACCGCGAATCAAAAACGCGCAGTTTAGTTTCACCTAAAAACCTTTAAAGAATCAGACTAGTCTAGACTTATTATCTATTGGCTTGATAAACTTAGACTTAATGGTATTACAATACTTTCAGTGAGTTAAATTAAACGCTAAACAGGATGACTGTTAAAAATGACAAAAGTAATCAGTATTTTAAGCACACTTATACTAACTGGCTGTAGTCTAGTTGGCATAAGAACATCAGAAGAACCTCGTTATCTAGTCTTGCAAGACTACGGGAACATTCAAATTAGACAATATCCCCCCATACTCGTCGCCCAAACTGAAATTAGCGGTGATTACCGTACCAGTGGCAACCAAGGATTTAAACGCTTAGCAGGTTATATTTTTGGCAAAAACCAAAGCCAACAACAAATTAGCATGACCGCCCCAGTGATACAAGAAAAGCAAAATTCCGAACAAATTGCGATGGCCGCTCCGGTTATACAACAAAAATCAGGCGATAACTGGTACATGGCCTTTGTATTGCCGAGTAGTTATACCCTAGCCAACGCGCCCATTCCTGATGATCCAGCCATTAAACTCGTTGAGATCCCCAGTAAGAAACTAGCCGTACTTACTTACACAGGCAGCCTATCTGAACAAGGAATTAAAGAAAAATCTACTGAATTAGAAACTTGGTTAGTACAAAAAAAATACATCCTAATTAATCCAGCTCAGTCGGCGGCTTATGATCCACCATGGACATTACCCTTTTTACGTCGTAACGAAATACATATCGAAATTAAATAATACTTAGGAACCATTTATGCAAAAAACACTAGGCTATGCTGCTCATAATCACAACACGCCTTTAGAAGCCTTTAGTTTTGAAAGACGCGAACCCCTGGCTAATGATGTCCAAATAGAAATACTCTACTGTGGCGTATGTCATTCAGACATACATCAAGTTCGTAATGAATGGGGTAACTCAATTTTCCCCATGGTACCGGGTCATGAAATAGTCGGCAAAGTCACCAAAATTGGTGCTGAAGTCAAAGGTTTTAAAGTGGGTGATAGCGTCGGAGTAGGCTGTATGGTCGGCTCTTGTGGTGTTTGCCCAGATTGCCAAGAAGACTTACAACAATATTGTAATAGTGCTGAGTTTACCTATAACAGTCCTGATAAAATCTCTGGGGGTAATAATTATGGTGGCTACTCTAAACAAATCGTCGTTAACCAAGACTTTGTCTTACACGTATCAGACAAGCTAGATTTAGCCGCTGCAGCACCTTTACTATGCGCCGGCATTACTACCTACTCACCCTTAAGACATTGGAAGATAGGTAAAGGCGATAAAGTAGGCGTGGTGGGCTTAGGTGGCCTAGGGCACATGGGCATTAAACTAGCGCATGCTATGGGCGCTTATGTTGTTTTATTTACCACGTCTCCTGGCAAAGCAGAAGATGCTAAACGCCTAGGTGCAGATGAAGTCATCATCTCAAAGCATCCAGATGAAATGGCGCAACATATCGCAAGTTTTGATTTTATATTGAATACGGTGGCCGTACCCCATGATTTAGATGCATTTACTGCTTTATTAAAACGCGACGGCACATTATGTTTAGTGGGCGTGCCTGATCAACCGCATCCGTCACCCTCGGTAGGTAATTTAATCTTTAAACGCAGAAATCTTGCTGGTTCTTTAATAGGTGGCATAAAAGAAACACAAGAAATGTTGGATTTTTGTGCGGAACACAACATCACTTCTGACGTTGAGATTATTCCCATACAACAAATCAACGAAGCTTATGAACGCGTATTAAAAAGCGACGTTAAATATCGCTTTGTGATTGATTTAGCCAGTTTATAACCCTAAGCCTATACGTTAAAAACCATGACAGTTCAATAATCTATTGAACTGTCATGGTTTTCAGCTAACTAATCTGATGACTTATAATCTAGCCAAAAGCTCTGCTTTCTTAGATAAAAACTCACTTTCCGTTAAGATGCCTCTTTCTTTAAGGGTCGCCAATTTTTCTATTGTTTCAAAAATATCACCCACTTGACTAGGATCTGCACTATAAAGTGGTGTTTCTGGAATAAAAGGCCCCGCTGGTATAGACTGAACTGTCGGTTGTACCGGCACGTTATCAACGGAAATCAAAGGTAATGTATTAATATCTATAAGACCATATTGACTCGTAAAAGTCACAGAACTGCCACCAGATTGTTGTTGCGAAAATCCACCAATCTGATGATCCAATGTATCATAAAGTGACACATGTCCATTAACATCAATTGCGAGTCTCTGAATGCTCGCAAAATAGGCATAACGCATATTATTTTGTGAGCCAGTGCTCGTAGGGAATTGCAAACCCGCTGGCCACCAATTTCCTGAGCTACCTGCTGGCGGAGGCACAAACAAACTCACAGGACCTGTTGGCCCAAAGCCATTTTGTTGCTGACTATTACCAGTAAAATTATCTTTAAAGTGACTTTGTTGCTGAGTTCCTTGATTTTGAGACTGAAAGCTACCTGTTTGAATTAAGCCCGGTTGATTGGCAATTAAGTTTGATAGCTCTTGGCATAAATTACCTACCGTATTCTTTAATCCATTGTTAAACATATCACCTAACATGATCATGCCACCGCGCATCCATTGACCTGAGCCACCAAATTCAGGGTGACTAAACTGTGCCATTGAGCCATTACCATTAATGACTGATTGCAACATGCTGGATACAGCATCTGAACTAAAATTATAACGTTGAGCAATATTGTTGATTATTTGCTGGCCTTCAGGCGTAAGTTGATTCATTTGATAAAATAGTGTTTGAGGGGACAGGAGAAACTAGTGATAAATCGAGCGACATGTCGATTAGATCTTACTACTTGATTTATATAGTGCTAGTGTAAATGAATAGCTGATTAAAAGCACTCTTTTAATCAGCCTAAATTTCAACAATAAGTAGGATCATCCATCTCTATGGTTAACGGGATGGTAACAGGCATAATATATTAAGAACAATTAAAAGTATTTTTAGGATATCACTCCAGAGTCAATTTGAACGTCTTGTTCAGGAAGTGGAAAAACCACAAACTCATCACCTGTGAGTAAAGTATGACTGCTAGGTAACCCATTCTTAAATCCAACCAATCCTAGATTGCATATAGATATCACATGAGATTTAGTGCTTTCTGCCTCAACTAGTTGTACTTCGATAGACCAGCGATTTTTTGGTAACAGTGCCCATTTACGATGAGTTATTTTATTTTCCTGAGTTAATTTAGCAACGTCCTTTAAAAACTTAGATTGTTTAGCATCTGGTTCATTGCTTAAAGCACTACTGGTTAATTGATAGCATCGCAAGATGTTATTTTGGTATTCAAATTCTGCTTTGGCAGAAAAAGCATAATGTACATCGCCCGATAAGAACAAACAGCGTTTGATACCCATACGTCTACTGAGCACATCCATAAAATTAAAAAAACCAACTTTATTAGCGCTCCAAGATTCTGCATCAAGCGCGTCAACCAACCAGTTAATTAAATATCCTTTATGACCGGCAAACTCTTCTAACATAGTAATCTGAGGTATATTTTCGATTAAGTTAGCTAGCCACAAAGCCAATTTTTGAAAGAATTCAATAGTAGAAAAGCCAATGACGGGAGTAGTAGCAATAATAATTGGGCAGGTACTTTGGTTAATATCCTGACCTGTTTTTAGTTTTGCCCATTCAACTCGAAGCCAGTCTAATGCATAGCGATCTAAAAGTTGTGCAGGGTAATATTTGTTTTCATACTGTCGTTGAGTGCGAGAATCGATAATGATAATGGGTGGCTCAGTGGGAATAGTAAACCCCCAGCCTCGGCTTTTCCAAGTATGCAAGTCATATCGATCTCCTATATCAGTATCGTTTTCGTCATCATTAAGTTGTTGGGTGATAGTGAATATCAGGTCATTATCAAAATTATCAGGGTCATTACCCCAGCCTTGAAAAGCCCAATATGACGCTAAAGCATTAGATACAATTCGTCTTCCTAAGGGCGAGTCGCGGACATTGTCATACCAGTTACCATTAATATTCCAATCGTCGGTTACATCATGATCGTCAAATATCATGTACGTAGCAATATTAGCCATTAGTTTACGTATCATGGGAAGGGTTCTATGATACGACTTAAGTGGTATTTGTTGAGCTTCCCAGGCAGCTTTAGCTTGTTCCTGGTCGTATACGCCTAACGAGTCCAGCTCATTCCAATCCCAAATAGGCTCCCAGGCTGGCTGATTACCAAACGCATATAAGTAATGGGTGGCGAACTCCCCAAAAGTAAATAGATGATTTTCTGACTCACCTGAACTGAACCCCGTTTTGTGTGTTTTAAGTGTTTCTTTACGGCCATGCAACAGAATAGTGGCAGGGTTTAGTCTTGCGTTAACGCCTAGTGGTAAGGTTTCCTGCTTTCCTGTAATAACCACAGCTTGTTGTCTAAGCGTTGCCAAAAGAGATATCGCGACATCGTCTGCATAAATTTGATCGCCTGTTAATAATAAAATAGCTGGACGAAGATCGAGGTTGTCGAAAGTATTCTCAAGTAATGTCTGGCCATGACTAAGGGCATCAGGCATAGCTATTTGATTTTCTGAATTAAAGCCACCATGAGGTTTTCGGCAACTACCATGTAAAAGTTGCTTAAGTTCGGTGGGGATGAAAAAACTAGGATATGGATATAATCCATACGCCAGATCCTCAAGGTATATGGGAGTAGAGAGACCCTCTTCATCTATTTCATCAAGACGATAATATAACAGGGTATCAAGCGCAAATTGAGAGCGAGTATCCTCTGCGCAAGGAAGTGCTTGCAAAAGGTAAATCCATAGCTTTTTACCTATTTGGATACGTTGTTGAGTAATGTTTTGAAGGTTGCTTTTCCCTAATATTGAACCATCATCCGTTGTTATTGTTAATTGTAATAATAATGGATCAGAGGTTGCTAGCCACACGCATACTCGATGTGCTGTGGTCCTACGTAGGATTGGGCCGGCTAATAGATTGGTTGTCATAAATCCTCCTAAATAAGGCGACGGAAGTATGATTCCGTCGCGATTTTACTTGTTAGTAAGGCTTAAAGTTGTTTTAGGTATTCAAGTAAAGCTTTTTTCTCTTCATCTGTAAAACTAGTACCATAATTATGACCACAATGGCTATTGCCGGAATTTCTATCGTTACAATCAGTTGTTTTTAGAGTGAAGTTAAATTTGGTTTGTTCTGCTGCAAGCCCAACCGTATTAATATCATAAGCAGGACCGACTTTGAAAACTGAGGCCCGTTTTTCAGGAGGCGTTAATAACTCAGTTAAAGAAGATACAGAGCCGTTATGTAAGTAAGGAGCTGTTGCCCAAATGCCTTGAAGTACTCGAGATTCATAGGGGAAACTGGGGGTTGCAGTGACTTTTTTAGGTTCAAAGGTTTCTTTGAGATCGTCTAAACTACCTAAATCCCCGAGATCCTCAAACTTTTCAACTTCGGTTGCAAATTTAGCTTTTAATAGATCCAGTTTGTTCAGCTCTTTTTGTTGTCTGGCGTCGAGTTCAACAGGAAGGTAATGTTGCAAAATGGAACCCGTAACTACCGTTCCTAATACTGCAAAAGCTGAGTCAACCGCTTTGAGTGGTGGCTTCGTAGGAAAAATGACTGCGCCTTCAAGTACACCTGTTTTGATCTGAGAGCTTAAAAGATTGACTTCTCTAGTGTCAGTTCCTACATCCATTAATGGTGTAGCCCATGTTTTATGGATTAAGGAACGAGTTTTCCCCTCTTTAATTCCATGACAATCTGCACAACTTTCATTGTCTTCTGCAGGGTCTTTTTTGTTAAACACTTTTTCGCCGGCGGCAACCAAAGATGCATCTAATTTCCAGGGCCACTTGGGCGGTCCGATTTTTTTAATTAAACTTTCTAACTTATTCAGACCATGGAAGTTTGCCGAGTTATGATCAACATAATTGATTTTGAGTAACCGTGCAGCATCCTTTTTAGGATGGAAGTCAGCAAAAACCCCAAAGACTTCACCTAAATTCCTGGATAAACCAAAAAGCCGATTACCATTAGGAGCAAACCCTGGCCATTGTGTTGTATCTTGAATAGGCGCATTCCAGATAAAAGGATAACGCGCTGGGACATCAGCTCGCTTGATGTTTTCTAAAATAATATGATTAGGTGCTGTTCCTATATCGAGACCTGTGACACGATTGAAAATCATCGATACGGCATCCAGTCTTGATGGCCCCCAAGGCGACTCGGTAGGTAACGATCTCTGGATAAGAGCATCAAAGGGTTCGAACCAAGTTGCAACATCTGTGTGAAGTTTTTCTTCGTCCTGTTTACTGGCTGTAGGGCCAAGTACTGTGTGAGAAAATTCAGTAAAGGCAGCGGTATTATTAAGTATTGTGTTGACTGCTTTATGAAGGTCGCTCAAAAAACTTTGCATATCTGTTATTGCCGGTCCTCCGTCAATTCGATATGCAGTGCCAGATACTTCTATTTGTCGGGTATGACAGGCTGAACAGTTCATTCCAATTACTTTTTCACCATTCTCCTCTGCCACAGTAAAGCCAACGGGTAGGCTTGTTTCAGTATTATTAGAATTTGGCAGATAGCCATATCGACTAAGGCTGTCAGCCAAAAAAAGAGCACCATTTTCTTGTTTTAGCGCAGTGATCCATTTCAATGGCATAATTCGAGAACCCTGATCTTGGGTATAGTATTTTTCTTGGGTAGATACTGTCCAATGACTACCTTGGTCAGTTATAACTGGGGGGGCGGCTGTTGATGAACATGGTGCAAATATAACTAACAGAAGAGCTGTGGCAGTAAGGCAATTTGACATCAATCGACTTGTTTGATTTTTCATTTGCTGGACTCCTTAAATTTTACAAAACCTCAATGATTGCATATTAATTATTAAATTTTTTAACAAACTTGGTTTCAAATATGGAAAGCAATATTAATAACATTTAGCGGAAAGAGTGAAATGAAGTAGCATCATTCCTTTTTTGATTGGGCAGTAGAAATTGCCGAGATGAACTGCGCACATATCACCCAGACAGAACGATACCAGATTTACGAATTAAATAAAGCGGAATTAGCTAGTTGAAAACTCTCATGTTTATCAACTAAAGATACTTTTATATTTTTAAGTATTTAAGTTACCAACATTATTAGTGAACTAACGCCATATTTGCAATCTTAGCCTCGAAGTCTGTAAATCGTCTATCCAACTCCCGAACCTCGCTTCGTTTCTCATCGTCATTTAAAAAAGCATATTTAATGCTGTTGTAAATCACTGCCTTAAGCTCTGAATAAGAAGGCCGATAACGACTGGTAAATAGCAGATATTCATTACTCAAATTATTACGTGATACTCCTGCATCATCGGTGGAAATGACAAACGGAACGGAATGCTTTCGGTATAATTGTACAGGGTGAGCCTCGTCTTTAACTCCCAGAATAAAGGCATTGCTGGTCAGATTTATTTCAACAGCGGTATTACTGGCCCTCATCCGGTTGAGTAAATCATAAGCATTGGTTTCATTAGCTATGTCTACAGCATGTCCAAGGCGAGACGCACCGGCTATTTCCACTGCTTCGTTAATGTGATGTTTTAAACCTTCGGGTGGAACCATACCCAGAACCAACTCACCGGCATGCAGGGCAAGTTTGACTTCAGGAAAATGCCGTTTCAAAAATCGCAGCATTTTCATGTGCAAGCTATAGTCACGCATGGCGATAAAACCATTCTCAGGACCTACGATATTCACACCAACAACCAATTTGCTCTTTTTGACAGCGGAAAAGGATGAATACAAACCAGAAAATACTTTAGCGGGATCACTGTTGCGGGACACGTAGGCCTGGAACCGCAGTTTAAAACTGGCATCATCAATGCCAATTGCCGCCCCTTCAAGTGTGCTTACATATTTTTCAATCTCCGCCTTAGATAAGGGATCTAAGGACAGAAATTCATAGTAAGCGTTTAAAGCAGTATCTATTTGTAAATCAGTAGAGCCTGACTTTAATGCGTTCACTTGTATAGCTAAGTGAGGATTATCAACGACGGGCGCACTTTTTAACATCGTCTCCAGATACTCTACATTTTCTGCAATAGCCCGATTTTTAAGTAACACCAAGCCATCGTGGTACGAGTAATTTGAAACAGGACCAAAAAAACTGAACGTATCAAAAAACTGTTCATCAGGAGAGGGTTGTTCGTGGTAATGATTGCCATAGTCTTTGTCGGACCAACGTTCGAGAAGTTCTCTATAAAACGTATAGTCCTCAATTGCAGCTTGTGCACTAATGCAATCACCCTTTACGCTAGGATGAGTGGCAATACCGAATTTTAAAACTAACTTCGAGTCAGCTTTGTTCTGGCTTTTACAGGTATTAACACGGCATATACAGTATCCACTCTTATCAATCCAATCCAGATAAGTTTCAGCATAGATTGCACCAGAATAATGATGATGAAGATCACCGCCTTTGGGAAGCAAATTGGTAAATAAAGTAAGTTCTGCGATTCTTGGTGTAGTCCCTGAGATTAAACGGTTAAAATAATCTGCAGTCGCAACGTAGTTTAAAGTTGAGCTTGATGAAATATCGATCTTCTCAGTTTTAACAGGATCAATATCAAGATTTTTTGCACACGCGGTGAGCAGTAAAACATATACTAAAAAGGTAGTTTTTATCGATAACAAGAAATATCTTTGTGACATTTTATTAAGCTATTGACCTAATTGAACATGTTGCTCATTTAATTTGACTAAGCATAGCAACTATTCAAATTTCCGTATACTCTCAACCGATGAAAAAGTAATGTCTGTCATTAAAATTTCACACGTACAACTTTTGAACCCTTTCCTAACTTTAAGGCCGCAGTCGCCATATTTTTTGCGAGCAACGCACCAATCTCTGGATAACTCAAAAAATCACCCGGGTAATCGTCTTTCATAAATTCAATCAATTGCTTCATTACATCAGACCCTAAAATCTCGGGTGCCATTATTAAAGCCCCTCCTGTTTGAATAGAGAATCCTTCAAAGTCAATCAGATAACTGGCCAATATTTCGCCTTTAAAAGTGGCCTTTGCCAATTTAAAATCTATAATCTTATATTGAGCCTTACTATATATATCAACGACATTAAAGGTGTCAACGCCATTCGTTTCTTCGACTTGATAAATGGCATAGTGCGCAGATCGCATATAGCGAAGCAAGGCGAGCTCAAAGTCATCAGCCTCATTATGAAATAAACGCAAGAACTTTTCGGCCATATTAAAACCATGGGGACGATACCCATAAATGGCATAATCAGCAAATATATTCATTTCTTCGTCACTATCAATCGCTAACGCATTCCCAACCCACACCTCAAGATTGCAAGCACAGGTTTTAATATCTTCTGGAGTAAGCTTTTCGTATATTTTAGTATTCAAAAAAATGCCGCGATTACGGATCTCGAGGTAGTCAGCTATTGAAAAAGTAATGTCTGTCATAGTGAATTGAAGGGCCAGAAAGCGTGTGAAAGTATATGAAGCATACAGGCATTTTGATTATGAGTTGTGTTTAAATCCCTTTCGTATCATTTATATAAAATACATGGCAACTAAGCACTTGTTGGTTTGAATACAAATAGCTTAACTTGATGAGCGAGATAACTTGCATACACCTCATATTTGCGTACAATAATACGTACAACATTACATGAGGGGGAATATAAATATGGATGCCATCAGTTATTCAAATTTTCGCAATCACTTAGCCAGCACATTAGATAAAGTGAATGATGACCACGTCCCCATTCTGATTACTCGTCAGAATGGGAAGCCCGCCGTGGTTATTTCTTTAGATGATTTTAAATCTTACGAAGAAACCGCCTACCTTATGGCTAGCCCCAAAAACGCCGCCCGATTAAATCAAGCCATTGCCGAAATTGAAGCCAGTAAAACGTTGCAACATCAACTGATTGAGACATGATTTTATCGTGGGCTGAAACCGCATGGGAAGACTATCTATACTAGCAATCCATTGATAAAAAAACCTTAAAACGCATCAATCTAGTGATTATGGATATTAAACGAAATCCGTTTTCAGGCATTGGTGATCCAGAACCTTTAAAACATAACTGGACAGGCTATTGGTCTAGACGCATAGATCGTGAACATCGAATCGTATACAAGGTTACAGATAACGCTATCATCATTGCACAATGCCGGTATCATTATTAAATTTCTAAACT
>CAIXDX010000026.1 GCA_903918335.1 uncultured Methylococcaceae bacterium
AACAATGAATTAGAAAAAAACCTAAACGTATGCCCAAAATGTGACCATCACTTGCGAATTTCAGCTAGAACGCGTTTAGACATGTTTCTTGATCCAGAAGGTCGAATAGAAATAGGTAAAAACATAAAGCCTGTTGACCCTCTAAAATTTAAAGATACCAAAAAATATAAAGATAGAGTTACTCAGGCGCAAAAACAAACGAAGGAACATGACGCGCTCGTTGTTATGCAAGGCAAATTAGAAGGGCAAGACCTTGTTGTTGCGGCTTTTGATTTTAGTTTCATGGGCGGCTCGATGGGCTCTGTAGTGGGTGAACGTTTTGTCCGTGGTGTTAACCGAAGCTTAGAATTAGGCATTCCTTTTATTGTATTTACCGCCAGTGGTGGCGCTAGAATGCAAGAGTCATTATTCTCTTTGTTCCAAATGGCAAAAACCAGTGCGGCTTTAACTAAACTATCTGAAGCCGGCATACCTTATATCTCTTTTATGACCGACCCCACTATGGGCGGTGTATCAGCTAGTTTAGCCATGCTGGGAGATATTAATGCTGCTGAGCCCAACGCACTCATAGGTTTTGCCGGCCCTCGTGTAATTGAGCAAACTGTGCGCGAAAAACTACCTGAAGGTTTTCAACGCAGTGAGTTCCTTCAAGAGCACGGCGCGATTGATATGATTATTAAACGAAGCGAAATTCGCAGCAAAATTGCAAACGTATTAAAGCTATTAACCGCCGCTAAATTAGAGAAAGAGGTATTATTCCCTCCAACATCAATATCTTTAGAAACGAATACCGTGACCGAGCCTAGCTCAGAACAAGCGTAAACCTCAAAGTTTTTTAAACGATAATGCGCTTTGACTCGCTAAAAGGGTGGTTGGATTGGCAAGAAAACTTCCACCCTATTTCAATAGATTTAGGATTAGATCGAGTTAATCGGGTTTATAGCGCTCTTAACCCAAGCCAGAAGAAACCTATTACGATTACTGTCGCAGGTACAAATGGCAAAGGCTCATGTATCGCGTACTTAGAAGGAATATACAGAGCCCAGGGTTATCGTGTCGGCACCTATTCATCGCCACACATACTAAAATATAACGAACGCATAAAAATAAATGGTGAACCCGCATCAGATAGCCTTATCTGCGATGCGTTTTCCAAAATAGATGCTGTCCGCGACGAAACTTCTCTCAGTTACTTTGAGTTTGGCACTTTAGCCGCCCTTGAAATTTTTCAAAACGCTCATTTAGACATCCAATTACTTGAAGTCGGTTTAGGTGGGCGCCTTGATGCTGTTAATATCGTGGAACCCGATATAACATTAATCACGAGCATAGCGATTGATCATGTTGATTGGTTAGGTACTACCAGAGAAGCCATTGGCCAAGAGAAATCAGGTATTTTTAGAACCAACATACCCGCTATTGTGGGTGATCCTAATCCGCCAAAAACTTTACTTGAGGTCGCTAACGATAAAAATGCCCCGCTTTATCTCATTAACAGCGACTTCAAATATTCTAAACATGATGCAACTTGGGACTGGACATCAAAGCAACGTATTATTACAGACATCCCAGAACCCGGCTTAAAAGGCGAACATCAATTTCGTAATGCGTCATCCGCAATTTTAGCCGTCGATTTGTTATCAAAAAAGCTATTCGTTGATAATGATGCCATTAGAAATGGAATTAAAAATATCCATTTACTCGGTCGATTTCAACTAATTGATGATAAAATCCCTGTGCTGTTAGATGTTGGGCACAATCCAGAGGCTGTGAAAACGCTAGTTGATTATTTAACGACGGCTTTTCCCGATAAAAAAATACACGCTATCTTTTCAATGATGAAGGATAAAGATATCGCCAGCGTGCTGGAAATTATGAACCCTATCATCTACGATTGGTTTTTTACGCCATTAAGTAACCCAAGAACTGTAGCAGAAGAAACGATGAAAAATATCTTTTCTCAAAGTTCAGTTTCTAGAGTTTCTTTTGGATATAAAGATTTTAATGATGCATTTAACACTGCAC
>CAIXDX010000027.1 GCA_903918335.1 uncultured Methylococcaceae bacterium
GCGTTGTTGTTTACCATTGTGGTGATGTTCTCACTAAAGGGGCATTTGATCGTGCAATTACCCCTGGATGTGTTGCACATTGCAATTCCCATGCTGATCTATTTTGTGGCCATGTTTTTATTAAGTTTTGCCATAGGTAAAGTCATTGGGGCCAGTTACGAGAAAACCACCACCTTAGCGTTTACCGCCACCAGCAATAATTTTGAACTGGCAATCGCAGTAGCTATTGCGGTATTTGGTATTAACAGTGGTGAGGCTTTTACGGCAGTCATTGGGCCATTGATAGAAGTGCCGGTAATGATAGCCTTGGTGAATTTAGCCTTTTATTTCAAGAAACGCTTGTGGTAGATAAGTATTTATAGGATTTGAAGAGAAATACACGGTTTGACAAAATTTGTTAGTTAATGAAATAATTTCTATCCTAAATGAATGTATAGTCAATAAGTGAGAAAATATTGAAGGTTTTCTAACGAGTTTTAGAGGTTTATTTCCTTATAAAATTTAAAACAGTGACTTATTGTTTTAAGAGAGCATACTGTATTCATAGCTGATCGGTATCTCAACTATGCTAAGGCACTAAAATATTAAGATACCTAACCCAATAGCGAGTGAAAAGTCAAACAATGCCTACTAACACCCCAAAAAAGAACAAAACAGCTGAATATGTAGCTACACATATTAAAAAAAGTACACTGACTCAGAAACAAATATCTGAAGCATTGGGCTTTAAGACCCCTAATCTCATCACCATGATCAAACAAGGCTCTATTAAGATCCCTGTGTATTTGATTCCAAAATTAGCAGAAACCCTTAAAGTAGACCCTGCTAAATTATTATCCATGGCTTTAAAAGAATACAATCCAGATACGTATGCAGCGATCAAATCAACATTTGGTTACCCGATTACGGAGACTGAAACTAAAATCTTAGAAAAGTTGCAAGCCTCTTTGCCTTATAGTGAAGTAGAAAGCCCTGAAGAATTAGATGCTTATCTAGCTAAACTAGAAAACACCTTAAAATAATTGAAACGGGGTCCTGAGTGACCCTTGTTATAGTTTGATTTGATAGTTATTACTTTATAGGGTGACTATCAGATTCTATTAATAGTTAATTTCTCTTGTTACATCTGCGTCAGATTAAGTCGTCACACTCATTATTTTTACCTTTTAATCTTCTTAAGCAAAATAATTTTGATCAGTTATTGGGGCTTAAAAAATATCCAAAACCATACAGAGTTGTATTAAATCATTAGCTTAAAGTGCTAGTGAGGTATTAGTCGAATAAAATCCTGGGCGTTTGGTTTTATTGCTTTTCAAATGACAGCTCTTGAATGCTACTGTTTAATAAATGAACGTTATTATAGATAAAGCCTCTCAGAAATTATTCGATAATAAGAGTAATTATCTTATAGCTCAAACCTAGTAAAATAAGGTGCCATTAAAATTTTGTAATGTTTACGTCATGTTATTGTCTAGTGATTTGTGCATAAACATAGCTAATGAAATTTTTATTGAATCTAATGTGTTAACAATCGTTTGATCGATTAAATAATTAATAAAATGAAACAAACTGCTGGAATATTTGTAGATCATCGAAGCATAGAGTCGCAGTGCATTAATGCATTTAATTCAAAAAACTTTGGCGTTAATGTGTTTTCTGATCCAACTGCATTATTCAAAAGTATTGTAGAAGCACAGTTAGATGTTTTGGTTGTTGATAGTGGTATTGAATCAGAAGATGTCAGAATGATTGAACGCTATCGGATCATAAGCCCCAAACTATTCATCATTATATTGGGCGAAAACTCAGGTGCTCTCCATGAATATATCGAAGCAGGTAGTAATGTGGTCACTGATCTACAGAACATAGTAAAAGTGATTAATGAGCTTCAGTTAGAAAAATCAGTTAAACAGCTAATAGCCGAAGAAATAAGCGATACGTGGCGCTTGTCGCCCGCAGATTACCACCTGTACAGTCCTAGTGCAAAAAAAATAAAACTGACAGTACGAGAGTATAAATTTTTAACACTGTTATTTGAAACCAATAAAGTGGTCACAAAAGAAGAAATAAAACGCCAGATCATTGGTGGTGAATACTTTACAGCAGATCAGCGAATCGCCCTATTAGTCGCAAGATTACGTAAAAAAGTGCACATAGAGACCGGATTATCAATACCTATAAAATCTGATTATACTAATGGTTATGTATTTGCTGGTCCTAGTTGTATTAGAAAATAGATGTCTATAAAATTTTAATTTATAGTCTTTTGTCTGAGCTAACTAGGTTTTTTCAAATCACTAGCACAATTTGTAGGTTAATGTTCGTATACCTCTAAATCTTAGTGCGATGCTAGCTATTTCTTTTTAAAACTTTTGTTTATTAGGTGTTTGTAAAGTATTTTGGTTACTGAATGATAGAGCCAAGTGAGGCTATTATCTATTAGAGTTTTTCCCTTTTCGGTATCAACGCGAGCTTAAATTTCAATGTGGTGATCGGCTAAGATTTGGGTATTATTGCTAGCCCTTATAACAGCGCCAATTTAGTACTAGAATTTATACTAAGTGTTGATCTGGGCACGGATCATTTTGTGGTGTGTATTGATTTAAATAAATATGGGCACGCAGGTATTTGTATGAAAGACCTTTAGCAGTGGTTAATATCCATGAAACAAGGTAATATCACTTAATGTGGTGGGATGAGAGTTTACCTTAGGGGGTTCTCATTGCGAGTGAGTCTGATCCGATTGATTTAAATTTTTATTTCTTTACGAATTGATTTTATAAAGCTTCAGATAACTGTTTCCAGCGATTAACTATCTTACAAAATATTTCTGCGGTCATTTCTGCATCGTAGAGCGCGGAATGCGCTTTTTCGTTATCCCATGTTAAGTCGGCGGCTTGCGCTATCTTTGCTAATACGGTTTGTTGATAAGCTAAGCCACCAAGGGTTGCGGTATCAAAGGTACTGAATGGATGAAACGGGCTGCGTTTTATTTGGGTACGGTGTATAGCGGCGTTTAAAAACGCGATATCAAAGGCGGGATTGTGGCCGACTAAGATGGCGCGTGTGCAGTTATTTCGTTTAATAGCGGTACGGATGGGTTTAAAAATCAGCTCTAGGGCTTCTTTTTCTTCTAGCGCCATTCTGAATGGATGATGTGGGTCTATGCCATTAAATTTAAGCGCAGAGGGATCGAGTTCTGCATTTTTAAACGGTACCACATGCGTGGTGTAGCGCTCAGTGATCTGCAGATCATTGTTTTCGTCATATTCAACAATAACGGCGGCTATTTCTAATAGAGCGTTTCTTTTTGCACTAAAGCCTGCTGTTTCAATATCAACGATAACGGGGAGATAGCTTCTAAAGCGTTGGTTGATTTCGTTAGTTGGCGTGTCCATTTGTGGTGTTTCTAGATTATTTTCCAATGAATTTCTTCGCCTGCTTTTAGGGGGGTGATGTTAACTTCATCTGTTCCGTATGAAGAGGGAACGGTCCACGTTGATTGTTGTAGGGTAATTGTAGCGGTATTTCTGGGCAAACGATAAAAGTCTGCACCATAAAAGCTAGCGAAGCCTTCTAATTTATCCAGAGCATTGGCTTGTTGAAAGGCTTCCGCATAGAGTTCTATGGCGGCATGTGCACTAAAGCACCCTGCACAGCCACAGGCATTTTCTTTAGTATGAGTTAAATGCGGGGCACTATCTGTACCCAAAAAGAATTTTGGGTTACCACTGGTCGCTGCTTTTACTAATGACTGCCGATGGCTTTCCCTTTTAATAATTGGTAAACAATAGTAATGGGGTCTTATGCCGCCCGCTAATAGGGTATTGCGATTGTATAGAAGGTGTTGTGGCGTGATAGTGGCCGCGATGTTAGGCCCCGCGTTTAAGATAAATTCAACGGCTTCTGTCGTAGTCACGTGTTCTAACACGATGCGCAATTTTGGAAATTGTTCAACAATCTCGGTGAGCGTGCTTTCAACAAAGAGTTGTTCTCTGTCAAATATGTCACAGTTTGGATCGGTGACTTCGCCGTGTATTAATAAAGGGATATCGTACTTTTCTAGTTCTGCTAATAAAGGATAGATGGTACTGATATCGGCTACACCCGAGTCAGAATTCGTTGTTGCACCCGCTGGATAAAGTTTAAAGGCGTGTACAAAATCTGATTCTGCGGCTTTTTTTATTTCTGATAGCTCGGTTTGTGCCGTTAAGTACAGTGTCATTAACGGGGTAAAGTCTGACTCGGCAGGTATGGCGGCCATAATTTCATTTTTGTAAGCTAAGGCTTGATCCACTGTGGTAACAGGAGGTTTAAGGTTGGGCATAATGATCGCCCGGCCGAATTGTTGCGCTGTGTGGGGCAATACGGTCTTTAAAATGGCTCCATTTCGGACGTGAATATGCCAATCATCAGGTTTTGTTATGGTTAATGTTTTCATTGTTGGCCCTGAATCTGTAAAATAGACAGGTATTCTATAGTAAGTACTTGGAAAAATTAAATACAGTCCTTATAGTAGTCATTATTTTTAGTTTTTGGAGTGGTAAATGCCAATTTACGAATATCAATGTCAATCTTGTGGGCATGAAC
>CAIXDX010000028.1 GCA_903918335.1 uncultured Methylococcaceae bacterium
AACTTCGTTTTCTGCTATGTGCGCTTCTAATTCAGTAATCCCCGCTTTTTGTGCTAGCTCCGCTAATAATGCTTGACTAGTTGCTGCTAATTCGGCGGCATCGGCTTTGCTTTTAATTAAGGCTTGTAAGTGATCATTAAGTTGCATTAATTTTTCATTACTTACTTTTTCTTCTAATACCAAACTTAGGTTTTGTAATTTTCTATTTGCTTCTTCAATACTGATAGATTGCGCATCTATGGTTTGCGCAAGACTCACAAAGCCTTTTTGAATCTGAGTAATGGCGCCTTCTATCTGATCCGCGATGATATTGATTTGTTCAACGTGCTCGCGCTGATGCCTGTAGGTATAGTTCTCAAAGCTCACTTGATTACGAACAATGAGGGGTAATTTAACAACAGCATTGGCTATTGCTGCTGTGGCACCCAAAACAGGTACGCGGAAAGCAGTGCGTGCTGCAAAAGACTTTAATAAGCCACTAACAGGTACACTGCAAGATCGACCTTCTGCTGAATAACGGAGACGACCTAGAATTTCAACTTTACTCATTTTTCCTGTATAAAGCTGATTACCATAGTATTCATAACCATTTGCATCCGGTTCGCGGCGCAATATACCTCGATAAGCAGAACGAATAAAATCTGCATCTTGATATTCAAGAAACTCAGCCAACGTGTATTTTGATTTATCAGGTATACAATCTTTACTTTCACTGATGCGATTTAAAACAACACCTTCGTGAATATATTTCGTCACCTTGGCATTGTTTTCTGCTGTCTGATGAGCCGCATCTTGTCGTACTTGCGTCATCAAATCTTGCACATTAATTTGTGGCGTATTATTTTCAGTCATTGTTAGTATTTACCGGCGATTGATTTGATTTTTGAATGATGTTCACGTGCAATGTAGCTTGTTCTTTAGACTCATGCCAACACACACCTTCATGTACTAGTGCGATGTCTAATCGATAATTTCCGATATTTTCAGGAGCTTTAATCCGCACCTTACAGTTTTCTAATTCGGCATAAGGTAAACACGGTGACGGCAAAGGCGTCCTGATTCCATCAAAAACTAAGCAATCCCCATTACTTTCATCAATCCAGTGATAGCTTAAATTAAAAGGCTCTGCAATGCTACTAGAAAGTAATTGACCACTATAATTTTGTAATAAAATACTTATAATATAATACTCACCTACTGTCATTTCAGCCAACGGCTCTAAAATACTAATAGTGATGCCCGGCAACTTTTCTTCATCTCCAAAATTGATAATTTCTTCCTGTTTAATTTCTTTTTCAACTTTCTTTCTGTTTTTATTGACCGTGGTTTCTTGCCAATGAATAGACAAAGGAAAATTACTCACACCGATTGACGGCGGAGTGTTACCTGGCAATACCTGAAACACTAATACTCGATCCCACCAATCATAATTATCCGTGACATGCGCATCACGACTATGTAATGCAACGGTTAAACTATAGCTACCAATCCCCAAATTTAAAGCAGGGAATTTGAAATCTACAATAAAAAACGCTTCCGAAGCTAAGTTTTTTTGACTCAGAGTATGATGATAGGTGTTAGTACCAAACACATCATTTCCTAAACGATCTCTAATTAATATACCTACGGTTAACTCTTCGATTTCTACTATAGTTTTACCGCAAATCCGTAACGTAGCTTCAGCACCACTTAACAAGGCTCGAACGGGTTCATCATTAACGTATAATTCGACTATTTCAATCGTGGCATCACCAGAACCCGAGCGGGTCATTTTTTGACCAGTCAACTGTTCCGTTTGTTTTATATCGTAATCAGCCCGTTGTTTTGCAATGGCCGCATTGTAATAGTCCAAAACAACATCAGGTGAATCGTTACGCAAAACAATGCCCCCATCAATTAAGATGGCGCGGTTACACAGTGATTTGATGGCATCTGGACTATGAGAGACAAAGAGCAAGGTGGTCCCTTGATCACGAAATTGCCGAATACGATCAAAACTTTTATGTTGAAAATAAGCATCCCCGACGGATAACGCTTCATCCACAATTAAAATATCGGGCCGTACCGACGTCGCCACACTAAAAGCCAAACGCACCTGCATGCCGCTGGAATAAGTACGCACAGGCTGATTAATATAATCACCAATTTCAGCAAACTCTTCAATCTCTGCCATTTTTTCAGCAATTTCACTATTACTTATGCCGAGTAGTTGAGAGGCCATGTACACATTTTGCCTACCAGTAAAATCAGGATGAAACCCCATACCTAATTCTAACAAAGCCGCTACACTACCCGTTAAAGTAACGTCACCTGTCGTGGGCTGAGTTGTGCCTGTTATCATTTTTAATAACGTACTTTTACCTGCTCCATTAATACCAATAATGCCAACCGCCTCTCCAGGGGACACGCTAAAACTAATATTTTGCAGTACCCAATGTTGTTTATGTCTGGGTTTATCGCGAGGATCAAACCACTCAATTAGTCGAGACCAACGCGTGGGATATTGCCGATAAGCCTTCCCCAAATTTTTGACAGTAATTGCACCCATTAGAGTTCGTCCACCATTTCACCCACATGCCTACGAAATAAAAACAGTCCCAATACACAAAACAAAACGGCTAATAATATAGGATAAAGCAACGTATCCCATTGGGGCCATAACCGATAGACCAACACCGTTTGAAAAGCCGAGATAATGACCGACATAGGGTTATAAACCATTAATTTTTGCAACACGTCTGGCAAGGTGCTGATAGGGTAAATAATGGGCGTAAACCAAAACCAAAATTGTATAAAGATGCTAAAAAACTGGCCGACATCACGAAAAAAAACATTCAATACACCTAATGTAATACCCAAACCAATAGCAAAGCTAATTAAAACCAG
>CAIXDX010000029.1 GCA_903918335.1 uncultured Methylococcaceae bacterium
GTTTTATCTAGAAAAGTTACCCCTGAAGCCGCTAATCCAATAACCCCTAATCCTAGCGACATATCAGCACTAAAACACATATTTCCTCCATTCACTTATTAAAATTAATCTTATTTTACTACAAGGAGGGAGGAACTATAACCCAGAGTTGGATATGAGAAAGATAGTCAGCTTAAATTTTTGATAAAGCAGTCATTTTGTGGCTTTGCTGGCATTGTGAGCGGTGTCGCTGATAGCGTTAGCAACCTTCCTGACTTTGTTAGCAGTATGACTGAGCTTCTTGGCGTGGCGCTGGAGTTGTCAGTACTATTACTGTCTCTGTTAGTAGGGGTGATGAGGTGATGAGGCAGGCCCCTGAAAGGATGAGTAACCTACTGATGTTATGAGTGCTCTTGCTCACGAGATCAGCATGTACGCCGATAACGTCAGGACGAACGCTGGCGTTGTCAGTAAGCGTGCTGACAACGCCAGCAAGAACACTGAGGACACGCCTAAACAAGCCAATGGTGTCAGCAACATTAGGTATATTCTAAGTTACAGCATTAACAGCGCTAAGAATTGCAAGGGTAACCCCAGCGATAACACTACCTGTTCTGGCCACACTGCTGGTAATCTTAGGGTAAACACTGATTATTAGAGCGTTAACAACGCTATTACTATCTAAACGATAGGGTGTGAAAGCGTTATCAAAACGTTGCTGGTGAGTTGACTATATAGGATTCTGATAGAATAGATAGCTATTTATGTCGTATGGCCGTTAATAATCTTATTTATAGTGGCTCCATAACCTTAGAACCTTAACGTGATGTTCCCCGTCTAATACTTGGTAGATTAAGCGGTGCTGAATGTTAATGCTTCGAGAATAAGCCTCAGTTAAATCGCCAATCAACTTTTCATAAGGGGGGGGATTTTGAAATCGGTCAGTTTTTAAGATTTCTATTAGCCGTATGGCCTTGTCTTTTAATCCTGCCGCAGTTAATTTCTTGGCGTCTTTTTGTGCTTGCTTGGTGTAGATGATTTCCCAGTTCACCAGTCGAGTTCCTGGCTGCATTCCTCAATAGGCGTTGCCATGCCTTCAACAATAGATTCTCGCATTCCGGGTACGCTTAGCAAGTAAAGTGTCTCTTGTATCGCCGACCAGTCTTTGGCAGAAAGTAAGACTGCATTCGCATGTTTTCCTGTGATGGCAATGGGTTGGTGTGATTCGGCAGTTTGATCAATAATTCGATAAAGATTTGCACGGGCTTCGCTGACGGTCAGGGTTTGCATGATAGTGCCTTAAAGAAAATTGAAAATCATACCGTACGATAATGCGTACAATTTGGCAATTTATAACCCTTGTTCAGATTATAGATTAATTAATTTTTTTACTAAGAGGTTCAAAATGCGTGGCTTGATTTCTGGGTTCTGCCATTGAGATCAGAGAATCAGCAATAAAACTAAAAGGTAAATCGGGATTGTCGAGAGTCGCGCGACTGACTTTTGCCCAGAACTTAATTTGAGTCACTATTGTTTTATGCGGTGCTTTCAAATTAACACCTTATCTTGAATCACAATAAACTTTTCGTTTATATCATTCACAAATTGTTCAAACTCATTAGTTGCTGCTATTACCATAGCTTTATTAATGACACAAGGGTCGCCTTTTTTTGAATAGCCATTGCGATGAATGACGTCGTGTCTAATTTCAATGATCTTTAAGATCTCATCTTTAATGATGATTTGGATGTCAAAGGCTTCGCGGAAAAGGGGCTCAACTTCTGAGAGATTATGGAAAACAATCTTATTGACTAACGATATAACGTATTTGGACAGATCCCAATTTAAGGCTTTATGGAGTTGTATTGTATGATTCTTAAACTTTTTAGAGCTAGCAACTTGTTGAATAATTTGTTTATCGGCTTGCATTAAAGATAGGGCAATACTTTGTAAATAAGCCTCAAAAACCGTTACCACATTAGCAAATAGTAGCTTAGTAGTATATTCATCGGATGAAGATACGGTTTTTCGAATTGTGTTTAAAGCGGTATTAAAAACATCATAATGATTAGTTTTCATTTAGTTTCACTACATAGTGCAATTGCATTAAAGTAGTGTCATCGTCTGGATATTGTTCTAAATACCAATGGATACCGGTAATGGATGAGAATATTGCAATGGAATATTCATTCCCAAGTTTATCCTGAAAGTCATCTTGATTCTCGATGACACTGTCAGATGACCGTTCAGCAAGAATATTGGGGGAGGGAATACTGGCAATATGGATTAGGTCATCACCTAGGTAAATATAAAGATAACCACCGCTTAAGGCGACATTACTATCTGCGCCCTCAATATGTTCATTTATTTCTAAGCCTAAATGCTTGGCAAGTCCCATATAAACCTCAATCAGTTACTTTACTGTTTTGGTATCATAGCACCTTTAAGTAAGGTTTATGAGAATTCACAAAAGCTTGAGTAACAATTTATCCCTCAAGTTTATAGGCACAAACCACCCACTAATGGCACAATACTGCACATCAACAACACATAAGTAAGCATAACGCTACACACTACAAGGTAAAACATGATCACCGGTGAACTCAGAAGCCAAGTGGATAAAATATGGGAAGCATTTTGGACAGGGGGCATTAGTATCCACTCACCGTTATTGAGCAATTCACCTTTTTACTGTTCTTACGCAGACTGGATGAACAACAACTATTAGCCGAAAAGAAAGCCAATTTAGTCGGGATTAGTGTTCAAAATCCCATCTACACCGAAGCTCATAAAAAGTTTCGCTGGCATACCTTTAAGCACTTAGACCCTGAATCCTTATTCGCACTGTTTACCCAACCGCAAGCTGATAGCGGAAATCTCACCACCTTTGAACACATGAAACAACTCGGCAGTGACGTCGGCGTGTTTGCTAAGTTCATGAAGGGGGCGACCTTTATGATTCCTACGCCTAGGCTGTTAGATCAAGTCGTGCAGATGATCGATAAAATCCAAATGGATGATAGAGACACCAAAGGCGATCTTTATGAATACCTGCTGTCTAAAATTGCCACCGCTGGCACTAACGGCCAATTTAGAACCCCACGCCATATCATTAAAATGATGGTCGATATCATGCAACCGACTCAAGAAGATACCGTGTGTGATCCGGCCTGCGGGAGTGCCGGCTTTCTGGTCGCGACGGGGGAATATGTGCATGAGAAACATCCCGACTGGTTTAATGATCAAACCTTTAGAACCCACTACAACAACGCTATGTTCACAGGGCTAGAGTTTGATAGCACCATGCTACGCATCGGTGCCATGAACTTACAACTGCATGGCATTGAAAACCCAAACCTGATGGGGCGGGATGCCTTAAGTGAAGCCAATGCCGAATTGCGAGATCAATACAGTTTGATACTAGCCAATCCGCCGTTTAAAGGCTCTCTGGATTATGACAGCGTAGAAAGCTCGTTACTGAAAACCGTTAAAACCAAAAAGACCGAATTACTGTTTCTGGTCTTAATGCTACGCATGTTAAAAATCGGTGGTCGTTGTGCGGTGATTATTCCTGATGGCGTGCTGTTTGGTTCATCTAATGCGCATAAACAATTACGCGAAACTTTGCTCAGTAAACACA
>CAIXDX010000030.1 GCA_903918335.1 uncultured Methylococcaceae bacterium
AGGTAAATTTAATATCTCTGAGTTGATCTGGGTTACGTCCGCTAGGTCTCATGTGTTTTCCGATAAATATAAAACCCGAAAGTATACCCTAAAAAAGCATTGAAATGATGCAACAGTCAGCAGAGAGGTTTAGAATGGACGCCTTTTGTAGCACTCTATCGCCTGGATCAATAATGATAAAAAGCATGACCGCATACGCTGGCAGTGAAACCAGTATTGGAGACTTAACGCTTAACTGTGAGTTACGCTCAGTCAACCATCGCTACTGCGACATCACGCTTAAACTACCAGAACACTTTCGGTTTCTAGAAGCTGATATACGCGCCATGCTCAGTGCAAAAATCAATCGTGGCAAAATTGAATGTGGACTTAGCTATAAAAAACAAACTAAAAACACCGCACACTTTACCATCAATAGTGATGCAGTTAGTGCCCTACTGGCAGCAACCAATCAAATTGAAGAGCAGATGCAAGCTTCTTTATCCTTCTCTGCATTAGATGTTCTGGCGTTTCCAGGTATTCAACAAGAAGCTGAGTCAGATAAAACGCACCTGAATGAAGGCGTCGCTCATTTAGTTAAACAAACGCTAAACCAATTCTTAGAAGTAAGAGAACGTGAAGGTGCGCAACTTAAAGTCTTAATAGAAGAGCGTTGTCATAAAATGCAAACATTTGTGACACAAGCTGGCCAACGCATGCCGCAAGTCTTACAAATAATCCGCACCAAAATAACAGAACGCGTAACAGAATTAGTGGCCCAACCGGACTTTGATCGTTTAGAACAAGAGTTAGTTTATCTCACGCAAAAACTAGATATCACTGAAGAATTAGACCGCTTAACGACTCACATCACCGAAGTACTCCGCGTACTTAATGCTAAAGAACCCATCGGCCGTCGTTTAGACTTTTTAATGCAAGAACTTAATCGAGAAGCAAACACCCTAGGCTCTAAATCAACTGATACTGAAATGACTCAAATCTCTATCGAACTTAAAGTATTAATAGAACAAATGCGCGAGCAAATTCAGAACATAGAGTGATGTTTTAGACATTCCAATAACAGGCCTTTCGCATACTATCATTTTCTTTTCGAAAGCTTTAAAATGCAATTGTAATAAATAACTTACATTTTTGAGCTATAAGCAAGATATCTTATAGATGTTATTTGCATAATTTCTACTGTAGGCTTTATCATCAGAACTTTATAGTTAATCTAACTCCTTACCATGCCAAGATTCTTAACGCATTACTGGCAACTATTCGCGCTACTGACGGGCGCTTTATTCACCCTTAGTTTCGCACCGTTCAATTACCCTTACTTAGCGCCCCTTGCCCTGAGCCTCTTGTTTTATAGCTGGCAAAATACGCCACCACTGCGTGCCTTTTTAATCGGCTATTGCTTTGGCATCGGTTCTTTTGGTGTAGGCATCTCTTGGGTTTATATCAGTGTACATGACTTCGGGGGTGCTAACAGCTTTAATGCCAGCCTTATCACGCTATTATGTGTACTTTTTTGGGGCGTATTTCCCGCCTTAGCCGGTTATATTTCAGCAAAAACACAGCTCAATAAAAGCCAAAAACTGTCTTATATCGCACTGCCTATAATCTGGATGTTGATTGAATATTGTCGTGGAGAACTCATCCTAAACGGCTTTCCGTGGCTACAAATAGCTTACGCACAATTAGATACACCCTTAGCGGGCTATATTCCTGTACTGGGTGCTTATGGCACTGGGCTCATCAGCACTTTAATGGCAACTGGGCTAATTGGTATTTTTCAGCAACCCAGATATCAAATCGTATTAATGGCTCTTTTACTCACTATTTTAAGCATAGGAGCCACGCTAAAGACGATACAATGGACGCAACCCAACGGTGCTCCGATTAAAGTCTCTTTACTGCAAGGTAATTTAAGCCAAGACCAAAAGTGGCTTCCTGAGAACAAAACTAAAACATTACTGTGGTATAAAGCCACAACCGAGGCACACTGGGATTCTGAGCTTATTATCTGGCCAGAAACAGCCATCCCCGCCTATTTATCAGAGGTGAATGATTGGTTTATTCAACCTTTATCAAAACAAGCTGAACAACACCAATCGACTGTGGTGGTGAGTTTACCGTTTAAAAACGAAGCCATTAACGAGAAATACAATACCGTCATGAGCTTAGGCAAAGATTCGGGACTTTATAAAAAACGTCACTTATTGCCTTTTGGTGAGTACCTCCCTTTACAGCCCCTGTCTGGGTTTATCTTAAATAGCCTCGCCATTAAATTAGGCGATTTTAACGCCGGCGATAAAAATCAAACATTGTTAAAAGCCGCAGGCCATCCTTTTATAACGACAATCTGTTATGAAGATGCCTTTGGTGCGCTGGGACTCGTTAACATTGATCAAGCAGCTTTTTTAATTAACCTAACCAATGATGCATGGTTTGGCAATTCAATAGAACCATATCAGCACTTACAACTTGCTAGGATGCGTGCTTTAGAAACAGGACGCTTTTTATTACGCGCCACAAATACAGGCATTACCGCCATCATTGATTTTAAAGGCCATGTGGTCCAACAAGCAGCCTTATTTGAGCCAGCCACACTGACCGACAGTATTACCCCTATGAAGGGACTAACACCCTATGCCCACATCGGCGACCGACCGATACTTATACTTTTAGTTACTGTATTTTTTATATTGATAAGGCTATCAAGACGGACTCCCTTTAATAATCCTACCGATGCCTTATAAAACACATATATAAAAATGTTAGAATGCTCAATTATTTATCATCTGTAGACCGTTAACCTTATTTCATGTCCAGCCATTTAAAACTCCCCATAGATTCACTCAAACTTACTATCGATTTAAACGGTATTGATCTACCGGAAGTTCCTCGCTTACAAACTGGAATTTTAGGGCAGCCCAGAGCGCAGTCCGCACTTGAGTTTGGTATTGCAATGCCCAACCCTGGCTATAATATTTTTGTAATGGGTGAAACTGGCTTAGGCCGTTTAACGATGATTATGAATCATTTAGAAACGCTAGCTCATACACGAACTGCGCCTTCTTCTTATGCGTATGTTGACAACTTTGATAACAGCCGTGAACCTGTTGCCATCGAATTACCCGCCGAATATGGGCAA
>CAIXDX010000031.1 GCA_903918335.1 uncultured Methylococcaceae bacterium
CTGGTAAAAAATCACCTTCTGAGCCTGAGCTTTGTCAGGGTTATGGTTATTATCGAGCGATTATTAAACAGCGGCCAAAATCTAATGACCCTACGGTGATTAATGCGTGGGCTAAACAAGTGCTAAAAGCTTTTGATACTTTTCAAGTGCTGTGTGCCTTGCGTAAAGGGCAGTGGGGTGTTGAGGGTTTAAATGAGCGGATACAGCAATGGTTGCTAAAAGATACTAAAGCGGATTTATGGTACGAGGCCCGCCCAGTGATGATAACTCATAATGATTACACGCTGGATTTAATGAATGGCGATATCGGTATCGCGCTTAAAGATCATACCGATAAATTGCGGGTAGTGTTTCCGGCGAATGATAAAGAACATGTCGATGGTTTACATTGGGTGTCGCCCTTACGCTTACCTAATGTAGAAACGGCTTATGCCATGACCGTGCATAAATCCCAAGGCTCAGAGTTTAATCATGTGGCTTTAGTGTTACCAGACACCATGAGTCGGGTATTAACCCGAGAGCTTATTTACACCGGCATTACTCGCGCTAAAGAAAACTTTAGCTTAATAGAAACTAAAACCGGTATATTTACTGAGGCTGTAAAATCTAGTTGCGTAGATTAATCGTTTTAAGGAAAACAATAAAATTATGAGTGCGAGAATACTGCAACAAATTATCCCTTCTATCGCTACCTCAGATGGTGCGGGTGTTAGGTTACGTCGAAGTATTGGACAATCACAAATGTTGCGAGTAGATCCTTTTTTAATGCTCGATGAATTTTCTTCTATTAATGCTGATGATTATATTGCCGGTTTTCCTAATCACCCACATCGAGGCTTTGAGACGGTTACCTATATATTAGACGGGCACATGTTGCACGAGGATCATCTGGGTAATAGAGGCGATTTAAAAAGTGGGGGTGCCCAATGGATGACGGCAGGGCGGGGGATTATTCATTCTGAAATGCCCCAACAAGTGAGTGGTCGTATGCGTGGTTTTCAACTGTGGGTTAATCTGCCCGCTAAAGAAAAAATGAAGCCAGCGGGTTATCAAGATGTGCAAGCCGAAGAAATCCCTGTATTTAAATTAGCTGATGGTGGATACGTTAAAGTGATATCGGGTACAGCCAATTTTGATGAACAAGACATTAAAGGCCCGATACAAGGTATCAGCGCGGATGTATTAATGTTGGATATACATTTACCAGCAGGTGCTTATTTTGAGCAGGTCTTACCTGACGGCCATAATGCATTTATTTATACATTTGAGGGGGATTTGCTGGTTGGTCCTGAAGATAATCAGCGCCCTTTAGCCACTCAAAGTGCGGGTGTATTATCTAACGGTGATGCCTTAGCACTTAAGGCTGGAGAACAAGGCGCGGCATTTCTGTTGTTAGTAGGTAGGCCGTTAAAAGAACCTATTGTGCAATACGGCCCATTTGTTATGAATACCCGAGAAGAAATCGAACAAGCGATCTGGGATTATAACAATGGGCGCTTAGTTTAACTCAAAGGTTTATTTTTTTGTCCAGCGAGGAAGCCACATTTGAGCAAAAGATACGCCAAACATAACTAATGCGGCAATACTGTATCCTATACCGCCTATCATAGTGAACCAAGCACATTCTGGCCAAAACTTAGTGAGCCACCAAGAACCGACATCTATGACTAAGAATGCGAAAGGGGTGGTAATTAACACAATTTTCCAAAATTGATTAAATTCAGCCATCGCAAAAATCAAACCCACGAATAAGAAAATAAAACTGATACCAAATAAGTGAATATGTGAAACACGAGTCAGTGAACCAACACTTGCTCCATGATCAATTCCTGCTAAGCTTTTAGCTACCTCTTGCTTGGTGACTTGAACAAGTCCCGACTCGTCATCATGACATTTACCACAGTTTTCTTGAAATAAAGGGCCAACGGTGTTCCATTCTTCAGCAGGGGCATCATTACGCACCCATTTAATTAAAGTAAGCCGAACCTCGGGTGCTACTTTATCTTTCATTTTTCCGGTAAGTGCTGTTTCTAACTTAGAGCCAGAGCGATTGCCATAGTAACTATAAACAATGTCATCAATAGATAAGCCTGCTTTGCCGTCGGCCTGGCCATGCGTTAACATGATTTGAGCCCCTGCCATGCAGAGTCCTAAGCCAACAACCAATAAAAAACTGGTGAATAAAAAGCGGTAGGTTAAAGAAAGTTTACCTAATGTTAGATTATTTATAATTTCAGCCATACTTTTTCCTAAAGACATAGGGTTATTAGAGAGGGCAACTACTTAAGTGAGTTGGCACAAGACTACATCCACATCACTTTGCGTGACATGGATGTATTGTACGACTAATGCGAAGAACGAGGGGTAATTTAGTTAATAAATTGTGGGAATTAATTTTCGGATTTAGTCTTTTTTGTCCATCGAGGTAGCCACATTTGAGCTAAAGATACGGTCAGCATAATAAAAGCCGCTATAGCGTAACCAAAACCACTGATGATGATTGCCACTGCAAAGTGTGGACAGTATTTAGTTAACCACCACGAAAGCACATCAAGGATTAAAAATAAAAAAGGAGAGCCTATTAATATGACTTTTAAAGTGTGGTTGAATTCAGCCATACTAAAAATCCAGCCGACGTATAGGAAAATAAAGGCGATCCCAAATAAGTGAATGTGTGAAACCCGTGTTAGGGTGCTGATACTTGCCCCTTCATCTACTTTTACCATGCTTTTTGCGATGTCTAATTTTTCTATTCGAGGTAAATCCGATTCGTCATCAGCATGACATTTAGAGCAGTGAGCATTTATTAAAGGGGCGATGGTATTCCATTCGCTTTCTGGAGCACCTTTATGAGCCCATTCAATCAGTACTGCATTGACTTCTGGTGGCGCTTTTAATTTCATTTTGCCATTGAGGGCATTTTCTAGTCTTGAGCCATTACGGTTACCGTAATAACTGTACACGATATCTTTATGAGTTAAACCTAATTCACCATCTGCCATACCATGGGTCATTAATATTTGAGCACCTGAAGCACAAAAGCCCAACCCTATGACTAATAGAAAGCCAGAAAATAATACACGGTTAAGTAATGATAGTTTTCCTAAGGTAACTTCATCTTTTAAATTCATCATAAGTTATTCGCCGATCGTATTTTTAAAAGGTTATGTTTCAATTGAGTCAAGAATGCTTTTGCAGTCCAGTTTTGTCGGTATTTTAATTGACTATTGAGTTATCTAAGCGAAAAACCAATGCGAATATAAATATTCGCATTGGTTTAAGAGAAAGTTTAAAAGTTATGGTTATAAGATAAGCCAATAACACTTACTGCATAGTTTTGGGGTTGAAGGTTTGTTGGCATTAAAGAGTTTGGAGTATATCCATACTGCTGACCATTATAAAAGTAGTCATTACTATTTAATTGTTGATATAAATAAGTTAATGAAACTTTACCATCTTTAAGAACTTTGTAATTGCTCACTAGTTTTAACATCCATAGTTCGTTTCTAATGGGCGATAAAGTGCCGCAAGTGAGCGTGTTTGTTGCACCACAGCTTGCATTATAAGGTACCTGTGTTGAATACGTGGTGGTGTCTAAGGCATAAGATAAATCAGCAACAAATTCTAATTTATTATTAAATAGTCCGCCATGACGCCCCATGAATCCTACAGTTTGACTATTATCATCAAGTTGATTAGTCCAGATGTTGGTGGGAGCGCTTATTTGACTGCCATTATTGCCACTACGTAAGTTTCGTTGACCGTTTTGCCAGTTCCAATAGGCTGAAACATTAGAGTTTTC
>CAIXDX010000032.1 GCA_903918335.1 uncultured Methylococcaceae bacterium
CTACCCAGGGACCGCGCGGGCCACGCGTCTGTCCCTCTATTTGATCTTGCTCCGGGTGGGGTTTACCATGCCACTCCTGTTACCAGTTGCGCGGTGCGCTCTTACCGCACCTTTTCACCCTTACCTAACATTAAAATGCTAGGCGGTTTATTTTCTGCGGCACTTTCCGTAGGCTCGCGCCTCCCAGGCGTTACCTGGCACCCTGCCCAATGGAGCCCGGACTTTCCTCCATCTTATCTTATCAATAAAACAGCGACTGTCCAGCCAACTCTCTCACCACCCAGTATACTGCATTCAAGAAAGCAAAGCGAATTCATACCAAGATCAATAGAGCTACCCGTCTTTCTCTTGATCAATTAAAAGAGCCGCTTGGTACACTATTTTTTTTCTAACACCCGTAATATCAACCGCTAAAGCAACCGCGGTCTTAATAGAACATTCGCGCAATAAAACTCTTAAAACTTTTTCTTGTTCAAGTGTCATTAACTGTTTTCTATCTTCCTCTTCGGCCCCGTCCACGATAATGACGAACTCACCCTTTCGCATATTCTCATTTTCAGAGACCATTTCTAATGCCATCACTAAAGGCACTTTTACGATGGTCTCATGGAGCTTTGTTATTTCTCTTGCAATAACAATCATTCTATCTAACGGTAGAACCTCTGCCATATCCTGCAAAGAAGCTAAAATGCGGTGACAAGACTCATAAAAAACCCAGGTTTTCGTAAAATGAACTCGCTCAGAAAAAAAAGCTTTACGCGCGGATGACGTCCTAGGCAAAAAACCTTCAAATGAAAACTGTGTAACAGGCAATCCGCCGGCCGATAAAGCAGCAATTAAAGCGCAAGCTCCTGGCACAGGCACCACATCCAGCCCAGCATCTTTAACTAATTTAACAAGCGGCATACCTGGGTCACTTAATAAAGGTGTACCTGCATCTGACACTAAAGCAATGGACAAACCTTCTCGTAATTTTTCTAATAAACCGCCGGATGCCTTCTCTTCATTATGTTGATGCAATGAAACCAGTTTATTCGTAATACCATAATGCTGTAAGAGCATTTTCACATGCCGAGTATCCTCAGCCGCAATCATATCAACGGTCTTTAAAACTTCAACAGCTCTAAAGCTAATATCGGCTAAATTACCTATAGGAGTGGCAACAACATACAGCTTGCCAAAAACATTAACATTAGAAACGGTCATTAATAAAACCTGTGTTATAAAGAAGACATTAGGATTATCGAAATAAAGCCAAATTATATCAGTATCTTGTTTTTTTAATGTCCCCATAAAAATCACCCACCGGAGATTATGAGTGCCTATTACTGAGCTTAAATCTAAAGCAACTCACCTTATCTCAGGTGAAAATGCAGAAGAGCGGGCGCATCGCTATCTTATTGAACAAGGCCTAAAGCCCGTGCTGAGAAATTTTCGCTGTAAACTAGGCGAACTAGATTTGATTATGACGGATCAAAATGCCTTAGTAATTGTCGAAGTGCGTTATCGAAAATCCGATCGCTTTGGAAGCGCCATGGAGAGTGTTACGCGCACAAAACAATCACGTATAATAAGAGCAACACAAATCTACTTATCCTCACAAAAAAAAGATCAAGCCATTCGGTTTGATGTTATTGCCATTTCTGGTAATGGCAAAATAGAATGGATAAAAAACGCCTTTTAACACAAAGAACCCCATGAGCCTTCAAGACCGCATCATTAATAATTTTTCAGACAGTATTCAAGCACAACAAGAAGCTTTGTCGTATTTACCTGAGCTCATAGAGTTTGCCTCACAGCAAATCGTTTCAGCTCTATTAAATGATAAAAAAATACTGACGTGTGGCAATGGTCGATCAGCTACCACAGCTCAACTATTTTCCTCGTCCATGCTGAATCAGTTTGAAAGAGATAGACCCTCTTTACCGGCCATTAACTTATCAACTGACATAGCGACCATTACTGCAGTGGCTAATGACTATCATTATGATGAAGTTTTCTCAAAACAGTTGAGGGCGCTAGGGCAAAGTGGCGATATCCTAATAGTCTATACGGATTGCAACAGCTCCAGCAATATAGCCAAAGCCATTACATCAGCACATGATAAAGACATTTTAGTGATTGCCATAACAGGCAATGAAGGCGGATTAATATCACCTTTACTCTATGAAACAGACATTGAGATTCGAGTAAACTCGAGCTCCAGCATCCGCATTCAAGAAGTTCATATTTTAATTACAC
>CAIXDX010000033.1 GCA_903918335.1 uncultured Methylococcaceae bacterium
CGACTGAATTATTATTAGTCACTAGCGGTTTAATTTCATTTACATACAAATGTGGCGCCGTGTTGGTCGCTACATTCATCTGTGCCGCATGCCCCACAATAATATTAGGCGTATAAGCATTTCTTAAAGGTTTAAGTACACTATTAACGCGGACGGGTCCAAATAATCCACTAACTTTTCCTGCTTCAAGTATAAAAGGTCTGACACTAGATCGATGTTCGCGTCCCAATCGATCATTAAAATATTCAACTAAATATTGCAATGGCATAAATAATAAGCCTCACTTTAGAAAAAAAGCGGACCTAAAGCCCGCTATAAAAACATCCCTGAAGGTAGGAGTCGACACTTCAAATAATCCTTAATTTAAAGCTTAGAAAAACTCGTATTATATTGAGGTCAGGTGTTATCTGACCTTGGAGATCAGTTTAAGTGATTAATTTAACTAAATAAAACGATATAAAAAGATAATGGTATCTTTTATATAGATGGTGATGAATAAATTAACTCTGTGTTGAGGAATTATTAGCTGATTAACAATGCGGGCTTTTTGTTGAAGCAAAAAGCAGAGTACAAACTGAAGCTATACGATAGTTGTTTCTGCTTAAAGTATTAATAACCGTTTTCTTTGCCCGCTATTAATAATTCATCAATAAAGTGCTGGCTGTATAAAGGTAAGTAGTTATGTTTTAAGTACGCAACTTTTGTATTTGATCTGGGAATCAGGCTGGATAAATCGCGTGCTACGAGGTCTTGATCAACGATAGCATCATATCCCATGCCGGCAATTATTCCTGCACCTAATCCTAAGCGTACATAGGTTTTAATTACGTCCGTATCAGAGGCCGCCAAAATAATATCTAATTCTAAATTGGCTTGTTTAAAAGTGCTGTCTATATTCGAGCGACCAGTATAACCTGGGCTATAAGTTAAAATAGGGTATCTAGATATACGCTCTAAAGTAATAGGACCTTCCGCCAAGGGGTGGCCCGGAGGCACCACCAAAGAGTGTGACCACTCATAGCATTTCTCAAGAATAAGGTCCGGTATTAAATCAACCCGCTCCGTACAAATAGCTACGTCGGCTTTACGATTATGTAGTTGATCAATGAGTTGTTCAGGTGAGGCCTGTACCATGTAGATATTGACCCCGGGATATTTTTCTCTAAAACGGGAGATTGGTTTTGGTAAAAAGTATTTAGCTTGTGTATGGGTGGTTGCAATATGCAAGGTACCTTTGCTACTGTCTAAAAAGTCGGCGGCTATATGTTGAATATTGGCCTTTGCTTTATTGATAGTCGCCACTTCATCCATAATGCTAAGACCCAAAGAGGTCATGCCCACTAATTTTTTGCCTTGGCGCTCAAATAAAGGAGAACCTAATTCTGCTTCAAACAATTGTAATTGTCGACTCACAGCGGATTGCACAATATGCATTTTTTCAGCCGCTTTAGATAAGTTTAAATTGGTTTCTTGTAGAACCCGTAATAACTCGATTTGACTTAAATTCATGTTTTAATGAAACCAGTGGGCGTGACGGATCTTTAATTTAACAACGTCACCAATTCTGAGGGCTAAGGCTTTAAATTGTTCTTTAGGCATTTCGGCAAAGAGTGGTTTACTAGAATGGTGATCATTTTTTACTAACTCAAGACGAATAAGAGCCCCTAGATGTTGCCAGTCTTTTAAGGTAGCGGTTGCATCTTGATGACTTTCAGATTTTTCTATTAGAATGTCATGAGGACGAACATGAGCAATTCTACCAGTATTGTTGGCATTAATAATGCCCATATTTCTTAACCACTCATTATCATGCTCATCTAAATCAAATACGTTGGTTTGACCAATAAAGCGAGAGACAAAGGCATTTGTTGGGTTATCGTAAATCTCACTGGGTGAGCCTTGTTGTTCAATATGGCCATGATTAAGTACGACCACTTGACTCGCTACTTCCATCGCTTCTTCTTGATCGTGAGTTACAAAAATACTGGTCACGTTAAGGTCATGATGTAAGGTTCTTAGCCACAAACGTAAGTCTTTTCTAACGCTGGCATCCAATGCACCAAAAGGCTCATCCAGTAATAATACCGAAGGTTCTACTGCCAAAGCACGGGCTAATGCGATGCGTTGGCGTTGGCCTCCTGATAATTGATCAGGATAGCGATCATGTAACCAGTCTAATTGAACTAGATCTAATAAAGCGTGTACTTTTCTCTTAATAATCTCATTATTAGGCCGTGTGTGGCGAGGTTTAACGCGTAAGCCAAAGGCTACATTTTCAAATACGGTCATGTGGCGGAATAATGCGTAATGTTGAAAAACAAAACCAATGCCGCGTTGACTGACATTTTGGCTGGTTTTGTTTTCACCATTGATAATAACGCTGCCTTTATCCGTATGTTCTAAGCCGGCTATTATTCTTAATAATGTGGTTTTTCCGCAACCAGAAGGGCCTAATAAGGCGACTAATTCACCTTCAGGTACTTCTAAGTTGATATTGTGTAGAGCGGCAAAGCTGCCAAAATTCTTACTGATATCAGAAAGTATAATGCTCATAGTAAAATCTCTAGTGTCGTAATGGTCATAAAGCCTAGGGCTTTGTTAATATTTGTTAGTTTTTTAAAACAGCTAGTTAAGACTAGGCTGTATTCGGTTTATCGAGTGGCTTGCTTCCATTCCAGAATGGTTTTTAAGACTAGAGTCACAATCGCTAAACCCGCCAGAATAGAAGCGCTAGCAAAGGCGCCGACTACATCGTAGTCGTTGTAATTAACTTCAACATTTAATGGCAAGGTGTTTGTTAAGCCTCTAATATGACCAGAAACGACTGAGACGGCGCCAAATTCACCCATCGCGCGAGCATTACAAAGTAGTACGCCATACAGCAAAGCCCATTTAATGTTGGGTAAAGTGACAGAGAAAAACGTTTTCCAACCACTGGCACCTAATGACAAGGCCGCTTCTTCTTCCTGATGCCCCATTTCTTGCATTAAGGGGATTAATTGCCTCGCCACAAAAGGAAAAGTGACAAACAGGGTGGCTAAAATAATACCAGGTGCGGAAAAAATGATCTTTATGTCATAAGTGGCTAATAGCTTTCCAAACCAACCTTCTGCACCAAATAATAGTACAAATATAAAACCAGAAATAACCGGAGATACTGAAAAAGGTAGGTCTATTAAAGTGGTTAAAAAGCTTTTACCTTTAAACTCAAAGCGGGTAATAGCCCATGCTGCAGTAATGCCGAAGAGTGTGTTTAAAGGCACGGTAACAATAGCAACTAATAACGTTAATCTTATAGCCGCTAAGGTATCTGCTTGTGTTAACGCCGACCAATAAGCTTCAATACCTTTTGACAGGGCTTGGTAAATAACTAAGCCTAAGGGCAGACAAATAAATAAAGTGATAAAGCCAAGTGCTATAGTGATTAAGCTCCATCTGACCCAATCTGGATCTTTAAGGGCTTGTTGTTTAGCTGTTTTATCTTTAAAAGAGTGTTGTGCAATGCTGTGGGTATTCATAGAGCGGTATCTTAAAGTTGACCAGAGCGCTTACGCACCCAGAGTTGTAATAAATTGATAATGAGCAAAAGTAAAAATGAGATAACCAGCATAGTTAATGCAATAGCCGTGGCACCTTCAATATCATACTGTTCTAATTTTATAACGATTAACAGCGGTACAATTTCAGATACATAAGGAATATTGCCCGCGATAAAAATAACCGAACCATATTCGCCTACACCTCTTGCAAAGGCGAGGGCAAAGCCGGTGAGTAATGCAGGAGAGATGTTGGGAAATATGATTTTGGTAAATACTTGTAAGCGGGTTGCACCTAAACTTGCGCCGGCTTCTTCCATGGCGCTTTCAAACTCCAGCAATACCGGTTCAACCGTTCTTACCACAAACGGAATGCTGATAAAAATAAGAGCGATCACAATACCAATGGGTTTAAAGGCTATTTGTAAGCCAAAAACTTCATTCAATAATTTTCCTAGAAAACCACTTGGCTGAAAGATAGTGGCTAAAACAATACCCGCGACTGCGGTGGGCAGTGCAAAAGGTAAATCGATTAGCGCATGAAAGATATTCTTTCCAAAAAAAGAATATCGAACCAAGACCCAAGCGGTAATAAAGCCAAACACACTGGCGACGGCGGCGGCTATTAATGCAGCTAAAAAGCTGACTTGAAATGATGATAAGACCCGCTTGCTGGTGATGATGTGGACATAATCAGCCCAGCTCAGTTTAAAGCTTTCAAATACTAAAGTACTGAGGGGGATTAAAACGACCAGACTCAAATAGAGTAGGGTAAATCCTATGGCGGGCCGAAATCCTGGCATGACGCTCTTGTGTGACATTATCTATCCTTTGTGTATGCGTTATTAGCGCTGTCTAATGACTTAGCGAAAATAATGATATTTAATACTTTGAATAGAGTTTAATTAGATTTTTTATAATAATGAAACGACTTATTCAGATATTTATATCTGAATAAGTGATAGCTAGGTTTAGCTAACTTAGTCTTAAATATTAAGAGTGGCAAAGGCATTAGTTAAGGTTAATGTGTTATCGATTCATCAACAAGCAACATCGAGAAACCAAGGTGAGACGCTCTTGTGTATCTGAACAACAATAAATGGCCCCCATAAGACGTCCTGCAATAAATATACGTCAACGAATGGCTTCATAGGTTGTTCTTTAATACCTGCTTAACAACGAGTAATTCATATAAAACGTCCTCGAATAGTTAGACAATAACGAATAGCGTAATAGGACGTATCATTGATACACATACAACCATGGGTAGGTCATATAAGACATCTTCGGATACATGATCAACATTGATGGACTTATACCCGCTGTCTTATAACTAAATAAGCTAACGTATATCCATTCATCAACAACGGTTGTGCTTCATAAAACGTCTTATATCACGCATGAAAGCTTGTTGAATACGCATAGGTTAATAGACGTGTAATCCACGACGTTGATTAAGTATCCAAAGATGTACTATGACTATTCAACAAGCACGTATACGGTCTACCTAACGTCAGATAACAAACTAAAACGATGAGTAA
>CAIXDX010000034.1 GCA_903918335.1 uncultured Methylococcaceae bacterium
ACCTTTTTAAATCATTGATAACTGCACTCAAGATCAGATTTACCTTCTTAAAGAATAGGGTCTAATAACTTTGTTGTGTATTAAGCGGTGTGGCTTGCAAACAAGGTCTCAGTATACTTGTTAAATTCAGTACTATCATCCCAATTTATCATAAAAATCGTTAAACTTAGTCGATTGATAAGCTTATTTGCGTTATTGTATCCATTTTTAAGAGGCTGAGTATAATCAGCCTAAAACCACTCGAAATTTTACAACATGATCGCTGCTTTAAAGCCACTTAATATTGATGTATTTCTAAGAGAAGATATTGGTACTGGAGACATTACTGCCACTATTATTCCTGAAACCGCGCAAGCTTATGCAGAAGTGATTACCCGAGAAGCGATGGTGATGTGTGGCCAAGCTTGGTTTAATGAGGTGTTTGCCCAATTGAATCCTCAGGTTGTTATTAACTGGTTGGTGGTAGAAGGTGAAAATCTACCCGTTAATACTTTGTTATGTACTGTTCAAGGCCAAGCAAGAGCTTTATTAACCGGTGAGCGGACAGCGCTTAATTGCGTACAGTTGTTGTCGGGGACAGCAACTATCGCTAAAGAATATGCGGATGCAGTCGCCGGTACTGGTTGCAAAGTTTTGGATACGCGTAAAACAATACCGGGCTTACGAGACGCTCAAAAGTATGCTGTGGCTTGCGGCGGCTCATATAATCATCGTATCGGTTTATACGATGGCGTGTTAATTAAAGAGAATCATATTATGGCGGCCGGCTCTATTACTAATGCTATTCAAGCAGCTAGACAACTAACTACTGTGCCGGTTGAAGTAGAGGTTGAAACGATAGGGGAGTTACAAGAAGCTTTAGCGGCTAAACCAGATCGCATTATGTTGGATAATTTTAGTTTAGAAGATTTGCGAACAGCAGTCGCTTTAACTTCAGGAGCTGTTGAACTAGAAGCGTCTGGAAATATCAGTTTAGAAACAATTCGAAGTATCGCGGAAACCGGTGTGGACTATATTTCTATTGGCGCATTAACTAAGCATGTTAAAGCGATTGATCTGTCTATGCGTATTAAGGTACTACCTTAAATGGGTGTGATTTTATAGTCTATAAGTGCCAGAGTGTTCTAGCACTTATATTTAATGTTTGTCATGAGTGTTGTAAATTATTTTTTACTAAATGTTTTGTGATTGCGATCTAAAAAACCGTCAATACTAATAGGAACTATGTATAAAGCTACAACCAGCAAAAAAGTATGTTGTAATGGTTGGCCGTAGGCCGTGCTTTCTATGCAATAAAACGCTAAACCACCCGTTAAGACATACAGCCAATTAACGCTTTTCTTTCTAGCAGTGGTATCTTGCATAAGAAAGATACTGCCTCCCGCCATAAGAACGACTAACAGCGCTGCCATAAAGGTAAAGTAGTTAGTAATCATAGGAAACCTCTTAAGAGTAATTAAAAGAATTCAGCATCCGGCAAGTTCAATGTTCCAAAAAAACAGACTCTCTAAGTATAAAGGTAGAGAGGGTTTATTATTACTAATGCATAAACCGTTCCATTTATTTTATATTTTATAAACAAAGACTTATGAGTTTGCTGTGGGTTGGTGATGTATTTTTATGGTGCGACGAAGGGTATATCTGATCTAAAGAGGTGCATATCTGATTTATGCATACTCTTATTTCCTGAGGTGGGTTTGAACTCTCTAAACTTTAACGTATATTATAAGTTATTTAAATTGCCGGAATAATTAGATGGATACAATTAGCATCCGTGGTGCCAGAACCCATAACCTCAAGAATATTGATATTGATTTACCTCGAGATAAGTTGATTGTCATTACGGGGCTATCGGGTTCTGGTAAGTCGTCTCTGGCGTTTGATACTATTTATGCTGAAGGTCAGCGTCGGTATGTGGAGTCTTTATCTGCATACGCTCGACAATTCTTATCCATGATGGAAAAGCCTGATGTGGATCATATCGAAGGCTTATCTCCCGCT
>CAIXDX010000035.1 GCA_903918335.1 uncultured Methylococcaceae bacterium
CGTTTATTAATCTGTTCTGAGATTGGTAGTGAAGGCAGAAACTTTCAGTTTGTCCATCACCTGATACTCTGGGATTTACCCACCAACCCTGACTTATTACAACAACGTATCGGCCGTTTAGATCGTATTGGCCAAAAACATGTAATCCAAATTCACGTACCGTTTATAGAGAATAGCCTGCAACAGCGCTTATATCAATGGTATGACCAAGGCCTTAACGCCTTCCGTAGTAATAACTCAGCAGCACAAGCCGTAGCAGATGCGCTCCATACTGAATTGGAAAATGCGTTAAACCATGCGGATAACTTTAGCGCGCTGATTGAAAAAACTCAAAAACTTAGCAAAGAAATTGAAGCGCAATTACATAATGGCCGAGATCAACTCTTAGAATTAAACTCATGCCGCAAAGAATCATCGGATGAACTAATCGATCAAATCAATCGGTATGAACATGAAGGCGCCCTATGGCCCTATATGGACACCTTATTTGAGAGCTATGGCGTAGATACCGAATTTCATTCACCCGAATGTTTCATCATAAAGCCTAGTGATCACCTAAGAGTCTCGCACTTCCCTAATTTGTCAGAAGATGGCATGACCATCACTATTAATCGTCACATTGCTCTGGCTCGTGAAGAAATTCAATTCTTAACATGGGAACATCCCTTAGTCACTTCTGCCATGGATCTAGTATTATCCAGTGAAACTGGCAATGCAGCGATTAGTGTTGTAAAAAATGAGCAATTAAAGGCCGGTCAATTCTTAATAGAATGTCTATTCATCGTAGAATGTAGTGCACCAGCAGAATTGCAAATTGGCCGGTTCTTACCCCATACTCCGGTGCGTGTTTTAATCAATCAAACTCAAAAAGATTTAACCGATGAGTTTGAACATGAAGACTTATTGGATATTGGTAAGAACTTTGATAAACAACAAATCATTGGCTTTTTAAATAGTCAACGCCAACCGATTAGCAAACTCATTGAAGTTGCAGAAGTCCGCGCAAAAGCAGATATGCAAGTATTAGTGGATAAAGCCACCCAGAACATGTTGGCGGCTTTATCAGCAGAAATTAAACGCTTAGCGCGCTTACAAAAAGTGAACCCCACTATTAAAACTGAAGAAATCGAACACCTAAAAGACATGACTATGCTCGCGCATGAGAACATTCAAGCCGCACAACTTCGCTTAGATGCCGTGCGTTTCCTTATCACTAGTTGAGTACATCATGTTAAAAATAGGAAAAATAAACACCTTAACCGTCGTCAAAAAACAAGGCGCTGATATCTATTTAGATAATGGTGTTTCCGCTAAAGTGTTATTAGTCGATAAAAAACCACCCGAACACCTAGAATTGGGTGATAGCTTAGATGTGTTTGTCTATGCCGATAGTGAAGGACATTTAGCCGCGACTACCAAAAAACCCTTAGCGTTACTGGATGAAATTGCTTGGTTAAAAGTCGTATCACTTAATTACACCGGCGCCTTTTTAGATTGGGGTTTACCTAAAGACTTATTAGTCCCCTTTAGCGAACAACATCACGAAATGGAAGTCGGACGCTTTTACTTAGTCAAAGTCTTTTTAGATGATAAAAATAGACTAGCAGCAACTACAAAAATTGATCGCTTTATTGAAGACACCGCAGAAGATTTAGTAACCGGCCAAAAAGTAGCGGTGATTATTGCTGATAAAACCGACTTAGGTGTTAAAGCCATCATTAATAATCAATACTGGGGCATGCTTTACCACAATGAACTTTACCA
>CAIXDX010000036.1 GCA_903918335.1 uncultured Methylococcaceae bacterium
ACCCTGGATAAGATTAATCGCCGCTTCCCGAAGAAAATGGCCATCGCCGCCACAGGCTTTGATAAATCCTGGCAACCCAAAGCAGAACGTATCTCTCAGCGTTACACCACTGATTGGAAAGAATTGGTATTGGTTAAATAGAGGCTATTGAAGATGTGATTTCACATCCATTCGATGATGTAACACTCTCACTATCAAAATAAAATCAACTTCAACGATATAGACTATTAAGTGTCTTTTGTGCGGGTGAATACGAACAGGCGGTTTGAATTCTGAACGCTCATTAACCACAAAAGGATTTTCTGCCAAAAAATGTTGGGCCTTCTCAAGATCTCGAAAATAGGCTTCTGCCTTTGACACGCCAAATTGCTGCGCACCATAGATATATAGATCTATTAAATCAGCATCGGCAAGTTGTGTGCGTTTAATTTGCATTCAAAGCTGCCAATTTAGTTTTCGCTTCGTCTAAAAGATCTTCCATAGTCCGTTGACTAATGCCGCTTTTAAGACCCGCAGTAATAGCTTCTTGTAAAACCATTTGTTGTTCACGTGATTCCCTGTCTCGACGAATAAGATCTCTGACATAATCACTAGTACTTGAATAACTGCCCTCTTGAATCTGCTCTTGCACCCAATCACGTAAAGGATCAGGTAATGAAATATTCATTGTTGCCATGGTATGACTCCTACATTAATAAAATTACATTTTGGCAAAAAATGGCAAATATCGCCAAATTAATATTGATATAAGATAACCCAAAATCAAATATAAAAACGAAAAAAATAAGGGGTTGACACCTCAGCACCCACCTCCAGACCCCACAGCGCAATGTCTGTAGTGGCCTGAAAGCGAATGCCGAGGTGTCAGTTTGGGCATGTTATTTTTTCCCCCGACCCTCCCAAAAATCCGCAACGCCGCAACGTTTCTCCGTAGGCCATAGAAATCAAGCGCTCACCCGTTGCGGATGAAAATGACCGTTTCGAAACAGCCGGTCATGGTGGCATTTATCCGCCACGTTTCCCCTACCCTCAGACTGCCGCAACGCTGAAATCTATGCAGGTCATAATGGTTGCGGCGTTGCGGCAAAAACAGCGGGTGGACGGGAAAAATACAAACTCAATCAGTGGCCATCATGATAGCCAGACCTTCTGGGTGATCCAAGGCAAATTCCCTCAATAGGTGATACTGACGAGCACAGGTATCGGTGAACGCATTCTCAGGACCGAAGCTCAAATGACTATAAGCGTAAAGACAGGCAGTAATACCCAAAGCCTCTCCAGACATGGTGCCCTCGTAACCATTCATCGTGGTGACATTGAAGTGTGTGTCTGAGTTGGGCGACATATAAAAACCACCATTGGACAGTTCCCAGAAGTCCCAGTACCCGCCGGAGTAGTCTTCACTTAAATTATCGGTCAAACCATACACCGCAGGTTCCAAGTGTACGGGGAAGTTTAACCCGAACAACTGCGCAGTATGCTGTGATCGTTTGTGAGTGGAAACTGATTGCTGTGTAATGATCATAGTATTTTCCTTATTAAAAATTAAACCCCAACCCAAACGCCGGACACACAAAAGCCTCCACTTGCGTGACTTAATGTTTAGCGGTTTTAAGTTGGGGAAATTTTAGATGGGTTGAAAGATGTTATTGAGATAACGCAATTGAAGGTTCAATCTAAATCGAAGCTATAAAACTCTTCAGGGTTAATGCCTGCCATCAGACAAGCTTGATTTTTGATGGCATCCGCATAATCTTCTTCGGGAATTTCCCAAGCTAATACGCAGTCTGTGGCATCGAGTAAGATTTGTTGAAAGCTCATGGGGGTGTTCCTTATCGTTGATGTTTTAAATAAAAATAACTGCCTGCCAAACCGACCGGCACTATGAGTAATACAGGGACTAAAGAAATGATGACGACCAGCCCAACAAGACCAAACAGTCGGGTACCGTTAAAAAGTAGGGACAAAAGACTTATAATACAAATAGTTAGAGTTAACATGAGAGTACCTTTAAATGAGGGTCGGTATTAGGTCGGTATTGCACCGACGAAAGAAAATATGAATTTAAAACTTGTTAATTTTCTGTGACTTACAAAAAATTTGCTTGGAGTGACCCTGTGACAAGAGTTACGCTAATCAGCTTCCACCGCCTTTTTCTTGGTTCCTTTGTTCCCAACAACTAATGCCTTTACGCTCTCATTGAACTTATCAATGTTGCCCATTTCATAGCATCGTTTGTGCTTAACAGACGTCATCACCAAACCCTCATTGAGCAATGCCGCCATGATAAAAGCGGCTGTATTACTGGATCTGCCTTTCAGTAATGGGTAAAAGGCAAAACTTGTAAAGCCGCTGCCCGCCTCTTTCAATAAGTTGAGCAAGGTATCGAGCAATAACCATTCATCATTGAAGAAGCCTTTACCGGTGTTACCGTGGATACGAAAGAGGATTTCGGACTCAGGACCTTGCCCGATTTGATAGGTCAATTGAGACATTCCTGAACGTGAGGGGCAGTTGCCTGTTTTGATGACCGTGATGTTTGATGTTTCTTTTTTCATATAACCTCCAAAATGAGTTGACTTAAATTATTTACATACAAAAATTGCGCGTGAGAATCAGACCGGCCAAATTGCGAATGTCTCGCACATCGACAACAACTCAGGATCCCCTCCCCGCTTGGGAATGATGATCTCGATACCGTCATCGTCGAACACATACAACATGACGTAGAAAGTGCCGTGATCTTCCAGCACCTCACAACTGGGCACAAAATCTGGATCTGGGTAACGACATTGACCGAAGACATCGGACAACAAAGAACACCCGATCTCATCTTCAATGGCACCCACGTCATCACCGGGTTCAATAATGTACATACACACATGGATGTCATGATCCAATTGCACTTGGCGTAACTTCAGTAAGTCCAGCACATCGTTGTCGATATTCAAATCAAGTTGGGAAAGGTTTTGTATTTGCAGCATGTTGTAACTCCTAAATTTTAGGCAAAAAAAAGCCCGATCACTGTTGAGCGACCGGGCCGGTGGATTGGGTATTTCTAACTACTTAATCATATATCTTATTGATAATATATAGATAATTTTTTTATTATCTATATAAGATACTGGTTTTTGCGCGTGAATCTTTGCTATGTTAATCATCATTTATTCATTTCAACAGCAGCGTTAATAATTCCTCCCTATAAATTTATAACGAAGGATAAACCCGAACGTTTTTTCAGATAAAACCGACAAATATTCCAAACTGATTGACAAAAACAACATCCACTCGCTTACTCGTCAATCTTTTTGTCTATGACTTCTTACTTTGTAGGATAAAACTTGAGGGGTTTGCTCCGTCCATATACTGCTCACCCACATTCCAAGTTGCAATCTTATTTTAAAGAACTGAGTTTTCCCTTTTTCCGCTAAAAAGCTATCAATTCTATCAATTACATTCATAGGGACTTCTGTGTAGATTTCATGTGGACCAGGTTCAACTTGAACTTTTAACGGGGTTTCAGATGTCACATGTCCTAGGAGCTTCTTGTCAAGAAAAACGGGGAAGTTATCTGTGAAACCTTGTTCGTGATATATGATTAAGGTTGATTTCTCTTTCGACAATGGCTCGGGATCAATTGGAACAGTTATCATTGTTCCACATCCGCTCAATAACAATACAATCAATACAGAGGTTATTTTGATTTTTTGGTAGATTCTCATTGCTAATATAAGTAAATTTCTAACTAAAATATATGACCAACTTGAGTTCTAAAATAATGCATTTAACACCCTAGTCTATTATGTTGTAAGAGTTAACAAAGTCTAATTCGACTTTTTTAATGTTATTTGTTAGCACTTACCAGTTACGTATCATTGGCGATAATATTAAACATCAAAAAACTTGTTCTTGAATATCATATCTGAACAACACTAATGCGTGCTTTTAGCAAAAGCATACTATACTCGTCTTCAACTTTAATAGTGTATACAACATTATCATTTAGTTTTAATTCAAAAACAGCTTTTATACATAACACCCCAAGAACATTATGCATATCATCAATATAGAAATTAACATCTCTTACAGCAGCAAGAAACCCTTGCAAAGGTTTACCCAATAATAAACCACTATGAATTGCCATGGCTTGCGCACCATATTCAATAAGATGCATAACAGATATGCAATTCTTCTCAATTAATGGATTTGTAAGTGATAAATGGGAACGAGTACTGCAGGATATTTCGTTGGTATCCCAAGAATCAACTTGATCAATTAATCCCATTAATCCTTTATGAGGAATTAGATGCTGAAAATGTATTTTGTGTATTGGTAGAATTATGTGCATCGATTTTATTATAAAACTTTCAATCCAAAAGACTTAGTAGAGTCCAATATATTACCTCTATAAAATTTAACGCATTATTCTTGTAAAGAAAGGATTATCATTCATTATCAGATTTCCAGTAATTATAGAAATTAAACCAGTTATAAGGATGGGCAACTATTTGTTGCTCGAGCAAATCTACATATTTTTGCATCCAATTCTGGATATCTTGCTGTCTTGATCCTCGATTTAAAACTATTTCTTCCGCAAGTAAATCAAAATGAATTTTATAGCGATTACCCCCTAAGTAAATACCAAAAAAAACAATTACTGGAACCTTAAGAGCAGCCGCAAGCATGACTGGAGCGCTAGAAATATCTATGCTTTCACCCAACAAGTTACATTGTAGTATTTTTGCACTACTATTATCGACAACACGATCTCCCAGTAGGCCTACGATTGAGTTGCTATAAATAACTTCTTTGACTTTAAGCAAGCCACTGGGTGAACCATCCAAAGAAATAAGGGTACTTGCAACATCTGAGTTTAACGCATTCAAAACTTGCATAATCATTGGAGAATGATCTTCATCCATAAGAATTTTTATCGGTAATGAAGAGTTTTGTACTGCATAACTTCTAAGCACTTCAAAACTACCAATATGACTCCCCAATAACAGACAGCCTATCCCATTCTTACTATATTTCTTAGGTAAGTTTTCTTCAGGGAAACTAATTTTTAGCTTTGTGAATTGACCCGATAGTAAATAGACGCGATCTAAGATAGTAGCGGCAAAAGTATGGATATGTATAACTGTTTCATACCATTTGGCCGGTCTTTTGAATATTCGGGTTAGATATTTTTGTGAAGCCTGTCTCTGCTGTTTAGCAAAAATATAATAATATGCAGTGATTGGAATTAGAATGCTTCGTGCAAATTTCCGACCTATATTTAAGGCAATCCAACGTATACTTAATAGTGCTATTGGGGAGCTTTTTTCTTTGATAGTTGCCCAACTGTTACTCATGGGAGATTATAGATTTATATTATTCAAACATTCAATAACAAAGTAACCAGTCATTACAATGCCTGAATTATTTGTACATAACACTTTTATTTTATCTTTAGATGTTTGTGTCAGTGTAATCAAAAAGTCTTCATCTGGCCCAATTGAACTTGTGAATTTGGCTTGCGACAAATTTGAAACCCTATACCCATTCATTATATTTAAAAGTTGTTTTTGAGCATAATCTAGAATTACTACTCCAGGCACGATTGGATTACCTGGAAAATGTCCCGCAAAACAAGGATTATTACCCAAAACACGGTAACGCTTTTCATTTATCAGCATTTTTATAGATCCAATATAAGTTTCTCAATATCTGCCTTAATTACTTTACCTAACTCGTTTCGCGGTAAGTAATTTACGTAATATATTCTTCTAGGTAAGAAAACCGCATCCATACATTGTCTTAAACGATCAATAATAAACTCTTTAGATAGTTGGCTCACAATGATTATATTCATTCTTTCATTTTTTCCAGCAAAAAAAACACCATCATCTACACCAGATATACCAATTAAAATATTATTTAATTCACAAAGCGAAGCTCTTTTGCCAGCGATTTTAATTAAATCCGCGCTTCGACCGATTAAAGTAAATTTTCCATTATTATAAATAGTGAATTGATCATCTAAAATGATTGACTTACGGATATGCCCTCCTTGGAGAACTACCATACCTTCAATACAATTTAATGAAATACCCTTGTATGGTTTCCATTTGCTACTTTTAGTTGGATGCCGCGATGCGAACGATAGAGTTTCAGTGCTACCAAAAATCTCAACAACCCTTGTCCGTGTTATGCTCTCAACACTCTCAGCAAGAGTTTTATCCATTGGGGATGTTGATGATAGGATAAATTTTACACCAGACCAATCGCCCTCATTTTGAATAAGACTATTCAAGTGCCTAGGGGTTGATACTATAATTTTTTCGCCAATAATTTTTCTTAAAGTAAGTCTTATATCTTCAGGATAAAACGGAGAACTATTATGCAATATCATATTAGAAAACAGCACCCAATAAAACATAGTTTCTAAACCATACATATGTTGAATTGGCGTAGTAGCGACTAATACAATATCTTGATTTTTTAGTGCTAACTCATCAATTGCTAGTAGAGCCGATGTTTGAAATTCACGCCACGTTTTAAGTACTGCTTTAGACTCACCTGTACTTCCAGAAGTAAATGAAATAGATATTGGTCGATCTATATTTATTAAAGGAAATTTATTAGAAATACACTCTAACATTCCGAAACTAACATAAAAATCCGCACCTAAATCACAATCGCTAACTACATAACTATCATTATATTTTTCTTTAATTAGTTGTACCGTATTTTTTGCTTGATTTGGTGGAAGTAAAGAAATTTGTTCTCGAATAAATACTGCTAAATAAGTTACACAAAATAAGTAACGATCTTGACATAGGTTTATAGCATATTTGTTGTCTGGTAGTTTTTGACTCAAAGACATAACATGCGATAAAAAAGTTGCTCTTGTAATACTAGTATGATTACAGTGGCAAAAGAAACTGTCGATCGTAGTTTTAAACTCTGTGATCAAACAAATCGTAGAAGGTGGATCAATAATCAAGAAGTTGTTAATAAAATAAAGAAAAAATATGTGTTATTATAAACAGGACTAAGAAATAAAGCTGACTATTAAATGTTTACAAGTAATTTAAATTTATTCGTTCTAAAATATATTAAAGCCGTCGAAATGATCGGAGTGCTAATGCGAATATTTAGTTTTTCTCTTGTTAGCTGGCTTGGACCAGAAAGTCCATTTATGTTTGTATGGAGCATTAATACGTTTGATGCAGCTTTACTGTCTTGGTGTTCTATTCTAAAAAAAGATGTGGCTTACAGTTTGTTAAACCTATTTTGGATAATAGTTGGAATTGTTGGTATCTTTAGGGCTGGCAATTATTTCTCAATAATTGAGTCTGCTATCAAACTTTTTTTTCAATAAAAATATAGTCAATTACTACAGGATTCAACATTAATGAAATATTTAATACCAACCTTATCGGTTATTCTATCCACCGGTTGCACGTCTGTTCAAGTTAAGCAACTAGAACCCTCATTAAATGTAACTAAAATATGTATCGAAGAAAATGAAAAGGTTATTGTTCCACAATTCCTTAACATCGTTCGATCAGGCTTAAGCAGACATGGTATTGAATCTGAAGTATATCAACAAAACACCCCCTCACCGTGTGATATAAACTTAACTTATACAGCCACACAAAAGTGGGATTTCGTACTATTTATGACTGATGCAGAACTATGGCTCAAGAACAAATCAGGACAACAAGTTGGATATGCTCAATACCATCTTATTGGGGGCGGCGGTTTTGACTTTTCAAAATGGGCTAGCCCTGAAAGCAAAATGAATCCAGTAATCGATAAACTTCTATTAGGATATCAATCAAAGTAGAATTAAACCAAGAACTGATCAATTAGCAGTAGCCGAGCTATTTTTATTAAATTCAAAATCTATGCTCCACTCAACTAAAGGTATCTTAAGATGTCTTCTCGGAGAAAGATAAATTCAGAAACAACATTACTTAATAAACATAATTCTCAATGAAACAACAAATCCGCAACTTTATTTTTAGTGAGATCATTTTTGTCGCTGAACCGACAAGTTTTTCTGATGATGATAACTTAATAGAATCAGGACTAGACAGTATGGGGATCATGCGGTTGATTGTATTCCTTGAAGAGCAATTTAATGTCACACTTCCAGACTCTGAGATTGATCCAGACAATATAAAATCAATCAACACCTTAGAGAAATGGATATTACTGCATAAAGCATAATGACTAACATGTACCCACTTAATCCCGCCGACTATTTTACATTGGCTATGGATGAGGAAATACGTAACGAAGAAATGCCAGGAAGCCTATGCGGTTTTGCACTAGAACTAGATCAACTTCCTAACATTATTATTCTTAAACAACGAATTACGGAATTTGGTGAACGATTTCCGATTGTACACACAAGATTAAAAAAACATACAAAACGTTTCTATTGGACTGATACTTTACTTAAATCCCCAATATTTTTCGAACACATCTGTCAAAACCCAACCGAACAAAATACTTTTCATAACCAATGCATCCTTGAATTGCTTAATATCAAGCAAAACAGAGAAGATCAATCTCCAATTACCTTTCACTTAATTCAAAGCGTATCTAAAACTACATTTCTCATGCGATGGATGCACCCTTTTTGTGACGCTCGTGGTGCAGAGTTGATTCTAAAATACTTATGCACAGATGATATTAATTTACGCTTTAATTTTAATCCTCTCGAGATTCAACCATTAGTTGATCAACAAATGGCAAAGTACTCATGGTGGCAAAAAATAGATTTATTCATTAAAGCTAAAAGATACGTAAGTCAAATAGACCAGTTACGTAGCATCATTCACGCAGACATAACAGCAAAACCGCAACAACTAAATTTTCAAACTTATACTTTAACTCTAGAACAATCTCAAACGGTTAAATCCCTTGCTCGTCAACATTTAGGAATCACAGGTACTAGTCTTTATTATATTGGCTGTTTTATGCGTGCCCTCCATGCCATGGATAAAACTCAAATTGGTGACGCATACTGCACGCCATATGTATTTAATTTACGAAAAAACAAGGCGCTTAGCCCAATATTTGGCAATCATGTTGCCCCTTTATTTGCTCAAGCACCAAAATCTTTAATCACTCAACGTAGCGCACTATTTCAACATTTAAAACAACAGAATAATCGAGCTATCCGAGAGAAACTTGATTATGCTTTTTTACCAGCAATGTGGGCCGCTAGTTGGTTATCTCTTAATCGGTACGGTAATGAGCTTCGAAAATCCATGGGCAGCAGTTCAGAGCGGAGCTCTTTTTGGTTTTCTGATATCGGATCAGTTGATTTACCAAACAACCAGTTACTTGGTAGCACAATTACAAAAGTATTACATTTATGCCAGATTACAAGCCCCCCTGCATTAGCTTTTTTAAGCTGCCAATTAAACCAACAACTATCTTTTAGCTATAATTTCATAGAGCCTTTGTTTACGCCTGAGTGGATTGCAGATTTACATAAAAAAATGCTGGAAGAATTAATAACCAACACCAATTAAAATAATTAATTATTTAAAATATAGCTTAGCCAATGAATCGCCATTGATATATAGGCTATATAAACTTTAAACCATATGAATATCGTCACTCCTTTTTTACAACAATGCGTAAGGACTCCAAATAATATTGCCTTTGTTGAAGCGGAAGAACAAATAACTTACAGTGAATTAAGAGCAATTATTCTCCGATTAACTACATTTCTAAATTTTAAACACGTTCAAAATCAATGTATAGCAATTGCCCTTGATAGAGGCATTAGTTCTGTCAGTTGTATATATAGCATCCTAGCCGCGGGCGCCATCTACTTGCCACTGGACATGAAAAACCCCGCAACGCGATTACAAATAATCGTTGAAGATGCTCAACCGCGCTTAATAATTGGATTTGGGGCACCACCCGACTGGTTATTAGATATAGATAAATGGCTAGACTATTCACAAATACCAGCAACATCTTTTAACGTTACGCCGGCTGAAAGCTCACCAAATTCACTTGCTGCAATACTTTATACTTCAGGCTCAACTGGCAAGCCGAAAGGAGTGGCCCTTAGTCATCAAGCTTTATCAAACTTCTCTTCATGGGCACAAAAAACTTTCACTATTACTGAAAAAGAACAGATAGCCAGCCTCACCCCATTTCACTTTGACTTATCTATTTTTGATATATTCACTAGCCTTTCCTCCGGAGCTAGCGTTCATTTCATTCCAACCCATCTTACATTATCACCAAGTCGCTTAACATATTGGCTGTATGAGCATAAAATTAGTTGTTGGTATACAGTCCCTTCTTTGTTGAGTTTTATTGCACTTAAAGGTTCATTAGACAAAACATCTCTCCCTAATCTAAAACAAATCATATTTGCTGGGGAGGTTTTTCAATCTGTACATTTAATCAACCTTTCGAATTTACTTCCAAATGCTACTTTCTATAATTTATATGGTCCCACAGAAACCAATGTCTCCTGCTACTGGAAAGTCGAACGAAATAGATTAAATCCAGAACAAAATATACCTATCGGCCAACCTGCATGCGGAGCTAAACTAAGCATAAACTCTGAAACAGGTGAGCTAATTGTTAATAGTATTAATAATTTCTCAGGTTACTGGCAACAAGGAGAATTAAGACCGATCGATACAAAAAATTATGCAACTGGTGATAAAGTGTCTCTCAATCAATATGGTGAGTATTGTTATCATGGTCGTCTGGATAGAATGCTTAAATGCTCAGGACATAGAGTAGAGCCAGCAGAAATCGAACACTATATTAGTAAACTTGATGGCATACAAGAATGCGCAGTAATTGGTATAAAGGATATGACGAGTGGACAGCGCCCAGCTGCAGCAGTGGTTTTACATGAAAATACTGAATTGGCGGAGACTATTCACCCCTTAAAAAAGCAATTGCCAACATATATGCAGCCCAGTAAATTTTTAGTACTTGATAAATTACCTGTATTATCTAATGGTAAAATTGATTATCAAGCTATAAAGTTATTATTTAATTCATGACCTATAAACATCTTCCACCTATTGGTGACAAATTTTGCGCAATACAACGATTTCGCTATTGTGCGCAAAAAAATATTTTTAGGCATGCCATTCAAAGTATTTTTGGGGGACACAACGATAGCTTTCAATGTCTGATTAAAGAGCACTATCTTCTAGGCGAACAATCTATAGATACTGGATTAATTTTATCTATCAATGCTCATTTATGGGGATTAATATTTCCATTAATATCATATGGAAATGCATCACAGAAAAAATATCTTCTACCTGGTTTACTAGCAGGCGACATAATTGCAGGACATGCTATTACTGAACCTCAAGCAGGTTCTGATATAAAGGCCCTCTGCACAGAAGCAATAGCAACCGAGACAGGATTTATTCTTAATGGTCATAAACGCTTTATTACCAATGCTCCAATTGCTGATATGTTGTTAGTCTATGCGAAATTAAACAACAACCTTAGCGCATTTATTGTCGAACGAAACGATCTCGGTGCAACTTTTACAGAAACATCAGAAGTCAATGGTTGCAGCACAGCCACCATGGGTGAAGTCATTTTACAGGATTGCTTTATTCCTTCATGTCGCCTACTAGGAAAAGTAGGAGGAGGCAATATGATGATACAAGGTGCTCTGGAATTAGAGCGAGCATTCATATTTGCAGGAATTAACGGAATTATGAAATGGCAATTAGATGAGGTAATAAATTATAGTCGTGAGCGTAAAACAAACGGTGTACATTTAGGACACAACCAAGCTATAAGTCACAAAATAGCAGAAATGAAACTCAGATTAGATAGCTGTATACTTTGGGTGAATGAATGTGCCCGCTTAAAAGATGCTAATAAACGTATTAGCCTAGCCAGTGCACAAACCAAATTATTCGCCAGTGAGGCATTCTTACAATCCAGTTTAGATACAGTACAAATCATGGGTTCGAATGGATTAATTAAAAATAACATTATATCGACATTCGTATATGATGCCCTCGCAAGCAGATTATTCTCAGGATCTTCAGAAATCCAAAAAAACATTATTGCTGCTTTACTTGGAACGGGGGATGGATTCAAAAGTCATAATTATTAAAAAGCTAAATAATGCTCAATAATAGCTTATTTTTTAAATATAAACCTCCACTCGACTCCAATTAAATTTCTATATTATGTTAATCCGCGCAATGTTTGCTTTTTTGATGTTACCTGTAATAGTCACTGGCATTATCCCCTATATACTTTATCAACATGACCCGTTCAAAATCGATGGATGTTTATATGGACTAATTCCTTTAGGATTTGGCACAAGCATTCTTCTTATTTGTGTCAAAGACTTTTATGTTTCTGGTAAAGGTACCCTCGCCCCATGGGATCCTCCGAAATTAATAGTAACAAATGGTTTATATAAATACGTAAGAAACCCCATGTACATTAGTGTGTTTTTTATTCTATTGGGTTGGATAATTCTTAGTGGATCAGTTTTTATTAGTGCCTTTACTATAATCTTAAGCACAATATTTTACTTTAGAGTAAAGCTACATGAAGAACCTTGGATGGAAAAAAGATACGGTAATGATTGGTTAAATTATAAAAATAATACACCTAGTTGGTTACCAAAAATATTTAATTATAAAGATAGGTAACTTATAGGGTCATTATTATCATAATGTTGTTCTGATAGTCGATCCCAAACCCCTGCCTCATGAGCAATTTTTTTAAAATTCTCTGATCTATTTGTCATCTCAGAAGCAACTAAAATTAGTTCCAATTCTAACATTGGCATTGACTTTATTAGTGACTTTACCAAGTCTGGACTTACTCCATTTCGCCCATAATCTCCTAACGATAAACTCCTAGAAAAGCTATAAAATTGTTGCATGCGATTTTCACACAAACTAGCAATGCGTGAGCTTTTTTCTGGCGTTTTTAAGGTGGCCATAATTGCTAAGGTGGCAATAGCTGCATTATAAAACGCGTTTTGGATACCATGTGAAAATATTGGATCAACAAAACCAGCGGCATCCCCAATACAATAATAATTTTTATTGCAGGTCTTCCTACTGTAATAAGAATAATCCGGACGGAATTGCAAGGAATTTTCTATAAATTGAGCATCCCGCAATAAATCTCTCAGATAAGGCAACGTTAAACAACGTTGCCTAAAAAAAACTTCACGCTGTGCTTTATCTAAACCTTTTAATTTATCCGTATGTATAACTAAACCTACACTAGTTTTTTCCCGCAACACTATATGCCATAACCAACCATCTTCATATGACATTACAAATGTGACTGGAGGAACAGATGGCAGTTCCTCCATAAAATGACTCTGGCGATCAACCCCTACATAACGGGAATTTTTAAAGTAGCCCCATAAAGATAAAAACTTTAACTCAGAAACTACAGCTTCACGCACATCAAATTGATGTGACAATAACGAGCTATGTCCACTAGCATCAATTACAATCCGACATTTTATCTTTCCCTCAAAATTAACGTTGTCACGCTTATCAATATATGTAACAACAGGATTATCATTAGAAAAATCAACTTTTTTTACAGCAACTTTATTAAAAACTGATGCATTTTGCTCTTGTGCATGATTCAGCAAAACTTGATCAAACACATCGCGCTCAACGTGTAAACCGGGGCGGATATATCCATATTTCGCAAATAAAATTTGATGGATCTGGTCATTCCAGACTGTAATACCACCCGATTTTTTTATGAAATTCTGCTGCTCTATTTTTTCGGAAACTCCTAATTGATCAGTATATTTCCAAATATGTGGAATTAAACTTTCTCCTACCTGATTTCTAGGAAATACCTCCTTCTCAAGAAGCACAACATCAACCCCATTTTTGACCAAATGAGTTGCCGCGCTACTCCCTGCAGGACCGCCACCGACAATCAATACGGTGCATTGCTTTGGAATTTCTGTGTTCATATCTATAATAGGAGGTTATTCAATGGATATTATATAATCCACCAGTGTCAATACAAATCTTACAGGTAATTAATATGCATTTTATCACCCGTACAGCATTTCTGTTTTTTATGACTTTTTCACTGCTCTCTTGTAACAAAGCTTTAAAACCAGAAGAACTTCCTGCATACGTTGTATTAGGAGGGACTTACTACACACAGATAGTGATTCATAACGATAAGGGAGCTTACTTAACAACTAATTACCAGAGAGGCTCTGCTATACCTGTTAATTCTCCCGTTAACTTAATTAGCATTACCAACAAAACAATAACAGTTGCATTGACAAATTCAAGTCAACAATTAATAGTAAAAAACATCGAGAAGCATACCGGAGATGATATATATCGTGCTTTTAATAAGTTATTTGCAATGAAAAAGGTTAATTTGTCGAAATTCACACCACTTGAAATAAACCATATTGAAAGCGGCACTGTGGCTAAGGGTATGCGAAAAGAAGCTGTAATTGTTGCAATCGGTTATCCTCCAATTACTGAAACATTCAGCCAAGCTAATAACCAGTGGGTATACTGGAGTTCTCGTTTTAATAGATTCAAAGTGAATTTTGAAAACGGCAATGTAAGCAATATTATTGATTAACAGATATTCTAAAGTTAAAGTAAATCATTAAAAAACAGTAAGTTCACTACTCCATATTGGAGAAATTATATTCAAAGGCAAGCAAGCAGAATTTTTATTCTGCAACGCTAATAATAATGGTATCGCCGCTGCTGCAGGAGCAGATTCTGCCAAGACCTTATGTTCTTCAGAAAAAGAAACTGAGGTACTGCAATCTATCTGCGGCATAGTAAAGCTTGCCAATGCGCCATCAGCTTTTGAACTTAGAACCAAACTGCAAGCAAATGCAATTCTGCCTTTAGGCGGGGCTAAATACTGTGGCCATATTTCATCATAACAAACTAACAAACAATCACCTCCGTATGACTGCAATTGAACACACACTTCCATTAACCCCATAGCAAACGTATCATCAGCTGCTGATAATGCCGTTGTCGGTGCTTGACATTGATTTAAAATCCCCCAATACCCAGCAGTGGTATTGTGTACAGAATTCAAAAACTGTGTAGGCGAAAGTTCAGTATCATCATTTAAAGAACGTAACAAATTATCCGTAATTTGAATTTCCCCTCCTAATGATGCAAATACTGAGGGTAAGTTACTTGTCTGAACAGAGGCCTTTATACAGGAATTCTTAGCTACAGTAATTGCCATTCGAGTCGCAAGGCTTGTTCGCCTTCGCATATCTACTGGTATTAGAGTCTTATCGATATCAGAGACCTGTAACTTTAAATTTCCAAAAAATTCAATATCTGGACTGCAAGCTGAGAATGATTTAACAAAAAAAATCTTATTCATAAACCCACAATCACACTTGCATTGTTTCCGCCAAAACCAAAAGAATTACTCATCGCAATTTGAATATTTTGATTATAAATAGGTGTTTTGACAACTTGGCATTTACAATTATCCTCAGGCTGATCTAATCCATTTGTACCAGGAATAAATTGATATTTTAATGCTAACAAAGTAATAATAGTTTCTAAAGCCCCGGAAGCGCCTAAGGTATGACCAGTTATTCCTTTAGTTCCACTGCATTTCACATTATTTGAAAACATACTATAAACAGCAGCACTTTCGACTCTATCGTTAATCTTTGTTGCAGTAGCATGTAAATTTAGATAATCAAGCTTTTCAAATGATAATCCAGCCATAACCATAGAATTTTTCATTGCCATTATCGCACCAAGACCTTCGGGATGAGGTGTACTCATATGATATGCATCTGCAGATTCTCCCACTGCCAACAACCGCATATCACTGCTGTTGCTTGAACAACTTTTTTCAAGCAACAGAAGAGCTGCAGATTCACCAATACTAATTCCTTGCCTATCTTTATCTAGGGGTTTACAGGGTTCTTCAGCAATTAAATCTAAACTATGAAATCCGCGTAAAGTAAGTCTACAAAGAGTATCGACACCTCCAACAAGTACTGCATCACAAACATCATTAGCAATTAGACGCTGTCCAGCAGCAATAGCTTTAGCACCAGAAGAACAGGCCGTTGAAACTGCATAACAAACACCTGATAAGCCTAGTTCTACCTGTAAAAATCGAGCTGTTGCTTGATAAGCATGCTGCTTTACGAAATAAAAATCCGCTGGCATATTATTAGTTCTTAATAATTCCAAATAAGCTTCTTCTGTTTCGTACAATCCTGATGTACTAGTACCGATTACCACACCTATTCGCTTAGAACCATACTTACTCTTAACCTTCTCAATTGCGACTCTAATACCTGCATCAACATCGTTTAATGCAGTTAATGCAGCACGAGAATTACGACTATCATATTGAATTAAATTTCTATGTAAACCTTGTAAAGGCTGTGTAATTGCGCCTACATTTGTTCTAAATGGTACGTTGAATAAGTTTAGCGGAGCTAAGGCAGACTGATTTTTTATTAACGAAGCATATAAAGCCATATTTCCTTGGCCACAAGCACTCAAAGCAGAATATGCAATAACTGCTACTGGAGGAATTAAGGCTTTATTATTATCCATAGTTAATTGTTAGAGGATCATAAAAGATCTTCGTGCGGTTATTTAAAATAAACAATTATTCGTGCTTAGATATAATTAGTAGCGGGCATAATAAAAACCCCAATATTACTCCGCAACTTACCACTTTTGCTAATATTTGTAAGGTGGATGTTTGAGCAAAAATTAAACAACCAAACACAAGGGCACTTGTCATCATAGATACTGCAACTGCATGATACGTTAATGACAAATCCCTACTTCGATTTTCTTGATAAAATATGCCATAATCTACACAAATAGCTACAGCCAATAAAAATCCAATTAAATGTAAAAAGCTTATCGTTTCTCCGGCCCAAGCCCAAAAACCCAAAATCAGTAACGCCGCCAAAAATGCGGGTGACAATGTTTGCAGTGCTTTAATAAAACTTTTATAACGCCTAGATAAAATCAGCACGATAATACATAACCCTACAAATAGGGCCCATTCTGCTCGCTGCTGATATTCCTGAGCCATTTCGTTTAAAACATTTCGTTGACTAAAGTATTTCACATGATCCAAGTCATCAATAACTTTTTGTACTTCCGAGGGATCATGAGCAGAAAGCCAAATAAGAATTAATGCATGATTGTTATTAATCAACAATTGATTGCTTATCAGATGTCCTGCTGAAGAGCTTAATACTTGTTCTTTGGTTAACGGAGATTTAAGGTTATAGTCTAATACACCTAAACGCTCTAAAGACAAACCTTGTTCCTCTAAAGATTTTTGCCAGTTCTGACGAATTTCTGGCGTCAAGGATTGACTTAATTGCTTTTGATTAATTAACTGTTGATGTTCTGATAATAACCAAGGGTAGAGACCAAAATAATCTTTCAATTTACCTGTGTTTTTTAAGCCATCTAAACGTTTGTATACAACCTCAGCTCTTTGCAAGGCCATTTCCGGCGATTCATCACTAATTATCACAAAACGACCTGGCTCTATACTACTCATGCGATCTCGTATTACTTTATCGTTAGACTTCAAGTAATCTAATTCAGGAGTTAATTTTTGTAGATCTTGTAACAATTGCAATTTATTCAATTGCATTAAACTAGCTAAGGAAAGCATTAACACAAAAAACAATAAAATAGAACGAAAACGCAAACAAAATTTAATCCACTTGGAGATCCATTTATACGGCTCTATGGGCTGTGCATTTTCAATTTCAAAAAATGGAAACAAATATCTTGTTAGTAATAAAGACACTATTACTCCAGTACTAGTAAAAACAGCCACCTGCTGAAATCCTGGGTATCCAGAAAAGCCTAAAGCAACATAGCCAATTAATGTAGTCAATGCCCCCATAAGTAAACTAGGCAATATTTTCTCTAACAAAGAAAATCGCTTTTCCAATCCAAAGCCCTGAGTAAGAACTAATGCATGTATTGGATAATCTATACAAATGCCAATTAAAGTTGAGCCAATAGCTAGAGTCATTCCATGGACTGACCCAAAAATAAAGTTTGTAACTATAACTGCAATAATTATTACGCTGATCAATAAAGAAAAGACCCAAAACATTAACTGAAATGAACGAAAAACAAATATAAACAATAAAGATAATGTTATCGATGAAAGCACAGTAATGAATTTAATATCACCTGCTATCATAGCTTGTGTAGCAACAGCAAACATTGGAATGCCAGTCATGTTTAACTGATATTCTAATGCAGAAGCTTGGTGTTTCAGACGAAAAGAAATTTGAGTTTGCTTACTAAATGAGGCTTGGATTTTTTCTTGTATTGCCAATTGTTCCGTCGCATTCATTCCGGATGCATTCGTTTCTAATATAAAATTAGCAAAACGCGTATTGTTGTTTCTATATTTAAGTTGATCAGCTAGATCCTTAAACGCCCCTAACGATAATAATAAGGGGTCATTAACCACAACTTTCTTAATTAACTCCCCTTCCGGTGATAATAATGCTTGTTTCAACGCTAAAGCTCTAGCCTCAAGAGCTGATTTAGATAGTAATGTTGGTAATTCATGTTCTGGATTGAGACTGTAAATCTGTGCTGCATAATTAGCATAAATGCTAGATATGGCATTTATTGCGCCTTTTTTCTCATCAACTGCCCACACATCAACAACACCAGAAATCGATTTTAATTGTGTTATCCAAGCACTTGAAAAAGATGTTGAAACTTGAGAACCCTCACCTGCATCAACCGATAAAATATACTGCCTAGATAATGTTCCAGATTGTATTTCGCTGGCTAATAAAATTTCTTCAGCGTTATTACCAGAAATAAAAAAAGCAGTAATATCACTTTTTAAATGAGTGTTAAATATAGCTACTAATAGTAGAAGTGGTAAGCATAAAAAAAAAAATAATTTAGGTAGTTGAGGTCTCATTATTATTCTGCTTTTAGTTGCCCCAATAACTCATTGATTTTTTTCTTAGTACTTTCTAATCCGATTTCCATAGGCTCAAAAACATATACAGTACGATCACCATCTGGCAAAAAAACTTCCATTTGCCTTATTTCTTGCTCACTCGGACCTTTCAATGTAACCCGTACAGCTTTATTGTTTGGCTCAGAATGCCTTGCAGTCAAATGCAATTGCCATTCACTATCGGTTGAGGTTAGTTGCAAATCATATAATTTACGTAAATAACTTAAATCACCTGAAAGCATTGCTTTAATAGCAGTAAGACTAGATGTCATACTATCATTTTCATCAATAAGCATTTGATAATGGCTTTTTGTAGCGAGTTTAAAATAGTATAACTGCGTACCTTCCACAGCCATTATCTCTTGCTCTGGTTCTTTCTGATGCTTTAAAAAAGTGTCTGAAGATGCCGAATATAAATCCCCATTACCATACCAAGTTTTAGAAAGCATCCCTATATAGCGCGTTTCAAGGTAATGAATCTGTACAACATTTTTTGGTTTTATTCGCGCCAGAATATTTTCTAAAGTATCTTGCGCGAAACATTGCCCGAAATAAAACAACATAAAAAAAGTTATTATAAACTTATAAAATATATTAAATTTCATTAACATCCTGCCATATTTTACGACCATTAATTGCCATAGTTTTGATTGTTTCTTTAACATTTGGAATAAGTTTCTCAGGTAATTTCATAGTACGAAAATAAAAATGCCGCCATATATATTCAACTATAATTAACAATCCGGATAACACAAGAATAATAACCCCAGTGTAAAGCGTCCACCATTCAACAGGTGCATAAAGCGCTAGAATAATACACACAAGAACATTAATGGCAAAAAATATTGTCCAGATAAACGTTAAATAACGGCAGTATCTGCTTAATAAAGGGGGGATTTGTGGGAAGCTCAACTTTGCGAACCGCTCTATCAATGAGGGTCCTTTACCATTTAATAAAGTTTTACCAAAAAACAACATTAAATTTAATTGAACTATAACTGGAATAAGTTTTGCCGTCAGATTCTGAAAATAAATAGACCCTACTAATAACAACAGCACTATTGAAAATTTTTGAGTTCTTGTATTTATTTCATTTGCTTTTAAAGCTTGAAAAAAATAAAAACCTGCAATAACGACAGGTGTCAGCCATAAAACGCCCTGGTTAATCCCTTTGTAAACCAAATAAGGGTAAAATAAAATTAACGAAGCAAATATTAACTTAAATAAATATTTAAGCATCTCTAATTATTTTATGCGGTTCTTTGAAACAAATTCAACTAAAGACGTAATAGAAGCAAAAATCTCTCTGTTACCTACATTTTCAGATGTGATTTTCACTCCATAATTACGGTCTAACATCACTGCAATTTCTAAAGCATCAATTGAATCTAAACCCAAGCCCTCTCCAAATAGCGGGGCGTTAATATCGATTTCATTTGCTGTTATGTCCTCTAACTGTAATCCTTCAATAATTAATGCTGTGATTTCACCAAGTAGTACATCCGACATATTTATCCTAATCTTACAAATATATAAAAAACCAATAACAACTTATTGACCAAATCAGGGCAATACTAGCAACTGCCTTGCCCATAAAACCATATAAAAATTGTATTTTACTTTATATTTACTTAAGCAGTCTATTTCTTAACAAAAGCCCTGGTAAGCATAATATAAAGCCCAAGAATAGTCGTATATGCATCCATGTTAGCAACACATTATCACGCACATATTTAAAATGACTCACGCCACCATCTTCCCTAAGAATATAACGAACGGGCGTAGGTAAATTTATAACAGGTACGCCAAGCCATGCCATTCTGACTGCAATCTCAGGATCAAAATCAAAACGCCTTGCCCAAGATGTAGAAAGCATCACTTTCATAAAACAATTAATAGGATAAACACGCATACCAAATAATGAATCATTAATTCCCCAACCTAAAGTCTCTAAATTAACCCACCAATTAGAAATACGACGCCCTTTAACCCTTAAACTTGGCGCTGATAACTCAAAAATAGGCTCTCCTAATATCATTGCATCGGGATTATGGATAGAGAGTTCCATATATTGCGGTATGAAATGGGCCGGGTGTTGATAATCGGCATCCATAGTCAATACATGAGTAAAACCTGCAGAAAGAGCCAGGCCAACTCCTTTGAGAAGAGCCGCACCTTTGCCACTATTTTTACTACAATGAATGATCTTTAACTGATTTATATAATCATCCTGCAATGATGAAAGTATTTGCTCACTACCATCGTCACTCCCATCGATAACCACCCAAACAGGCGCCCATTGCTGCAAGGCTTCCAAAACTGTTTTTTTTAATAAGTCCCCCGTGTTATAGCTTGGAATAATTACTATATGAGTCGATGATATTTCTAATATTACGTCCATCTTGTCTCTACTAACTTCTAATTAATGGGTGAGGACTTGATAATGCAGTTATATATACATCCTCTAGACGCATGTTGAAAGCATGTGTTGATTCATTTGATTTGATATACAGAGCATCCCCAACTGTAAAACTAATGTGTAATGGAAAATCGGGTTTTTTGAATAATGGCCAACCTTTTTCAAAAAAACGCGTATTGCTACGAATGAATACAGGCACAACTGGGACCCGTGCTTTTCTAGCCAATAAAGCTACCCCGCCCTTCAAGGGGTTTATCCATTTTGCATCTTTTTTTGTGCGAGTACCTTCAGAAAACAGCAATAATTTCTCTTGAGCATCTAAACAATGTATAGCCCGTTTAAACATTATCGAAATTGAATCATTAGGAATATATCCAGCTAATTGAGCTCCACCTAAAAAGGGATTACGCAAAATTTCTGCTTTCATAACGCAGACTAATTCGGGGATTGAAGCAACAATAAAAACCGCATCCCATAGCGCAATATGGTTAGGAGCGATAATTGCAGCACCCTCTATTTTTGATATTTTTTTTAATTCAATATCATCTAAGATCAACAAACCTGAAATACGTAAAAAGCCAATAAAAAACTTAAAAGACTGAGATATTAAAAACCGCCCACAGTTACGCGCGTTCTTTCCTGACAATAAAAAACCTAAGACGGCACCTAAAAATGTTATTAATAATCCGATAACAGCCCAGTAAAAAAAGCCCAAAATTAATAATAACCACTCCAAAATTGACTTACATATTGAATTTATTGGCATTTTATTGACCTTTGTGTTTCCAATCTTTACTCAATTTAGAACTGCATTTAATTCTGTTCAGTTAATTAATAGGAACACAATAGAATACCAACAGTTTTTCATAATGAAAAAATATGTTCTTAATAATAATTTGGAATATTATTACACACATTGAATACGTAAACAGTCATATAAAAACACTATAATTATGTTTTTTTAGATTTATATATTCTCAATTAAACCTTTTTATCTTAAGACAAATACAAACAATATGTCCTACACAGCAAATCAAGATTTTAGAGTAATCATTATAGGTGCCGGGCCCTCAGGATGCATCGCAGGTGCATTATTAAAAAACAAAGGTTATCAGGTAACTATTTTAGAGCGTCACGTGTTTCCACGCTTTAGCATTGGTGAAAGTCTATTACCACAATGCATGGAATTTATAAATCAAGCAGGTATGCTAGATGCTGTCATCAAAGAGGGCTTCCAATTCAAAAATGGCGCATCATTCTTCCGCCGCGATAAACATACCGAATTTTCATTCGAAAATAAATTTGGAGAAGGAATTGGTACAACCTTTCAGGTACAAAGGGGACGCTTTGACCAAATTCTTGCTAATGAAGCTATACGCATGGGCGTAGATATAAAATGGCAAATGGAAGTAATTGATACTAATTTATCCATTGATAAACCAGAGTTAACAGTTAGAACCAATACTGGAGAAATTATCATATTTCAAGGTGATTTTGTGCTTGATGCCAGCGGTTTTGGACGTATTCTACCTAAATTATTAAATTTAGAACTACCTTCGTCATTCCCTGTAAGACAAGCTTTGTTTTGTCATATAGAAGATAGAATTGATGATTTAAATTTTGATAGAAATAAAATTCGAGTAACAGTCCATCCTGACCACAAGGACGTCTGGTACTGGTTAATCCCTTTCAGCAATGGACGGAGTAGTGTCGGGGTAGTAGCAGAAACTAATTTCTTTGATAGTACATCTTTAAATAAACAGTCTTTAATTGAATTTATATCTCAAGATATAGGTCTAAGTAATTTGTTAAAAAATGCAGTATTTGATGAAGACACAAACTCAATCATTGGATATGCTGCTAATGTCAAAAGCTTATATGGTAAAAATTATGCATTGCTCGGAAACGCTGGTGAGTTTTTAGATCCAGTTTTTTCTTCCGGTGTAACCATTGCAATGAAATCAGCGTGTCTCGCTGCCAATATATTGGATCGACAATTTAATAATGAAGACGTGGACTGGGATAAAGATTATGCCATCCCTTTGCAACAGGGAGTGGATACTTTTAGAGTTTACGTTGAAGCTTGGTATGACGGAAGATTTCAGGACGTCATTTTTAATAACAAAGATCAACCCAAAATTAAAGAAATGATTTCTTCAGTGTTAGCTGGATATGCATGGGATCAAAAAAACCCTTATGTTAAAAACGCCAAATTAAAATTCGATGCTCTAGCAGAATTATGTCGATTAGAGTGAAACCTTAGCAAGATATCGACTTCCAGCCTGAATGGCCAGTAGTTATGGATAATATATTAGAGTAGCAACAAGATTACTAACATAGACCGCCATTAACAGATAAAACTTGACGCGTTATATAGCCGGCATCTTCTGACATAAAGAAAGCTACTGCGGCAGCAACCTCTTTAGTGCTGCCGACTCTCTGAGCAGGTATATTTTTTTTAATATCATCCTTTGAAAAATCTCCTAACATTTCTGTTTCAATCAAACCTGGCGCAACACAGTTAACTGTAATATTGCGCTTAGCCAACTCGAGCGCAAGAGCTTTTGTCGCTCCTATAATGCCAGCTTTAGCTGCACTGTAGTTAACTTGGCCACGACTCCCCATGATTCCAGACACAGAAGACAGCGTTACAATTCGGCCAGGCTTATGTCGCATAATCATAGGCATAACTACTGGATGCAAAACATTATAGAATCCATCAAGATTTGTATGAACAACAGCGTCCCAAGCCTCTCCAGTCAGAAGCGGGAAAGCATTATCTGAAATAATTCCGGCATTACAAACCACTCCGTAATATGCACCATTTTCTTCAATATCATAATTGATAACTTCAGCACACTGCTTTCTATCCGAAATATCAAATTGGAGAAACCGAGCAGTTTTTCCTAATTCATTTATCTGATTAACTACTTTTTTTGCTTGTTCAACTTCACTTCGACAATGGATAACAAGATCGTATTCCTCATTTGCTAAATATAAAGCAATTGCTTTACCTATTCCTCGACTCGAACCTGTAACTAAAATAGTTTTACTCATATTCCAAATTTCTTAGACTATATGGATAACGATAATTAAAAAGTCTATCCTTGAATTAGATAAATATACCCTAAACATTCTACCTCACACATCACCACTACAATAATACCTAATGCTTGAAAACTAATCTTAAATAACATATAAAACCAGTCTATAAGAATATAGAATTCAATTTTATCAAAATATGTATAGTCTTATAAATATCCAATCAATCAATTAAAAATAAAATGAGAAAAAGTTTTACATATTTTACACCTTGGCTCTTTGTATTTACGTTGATATGGCTTATAGGCTATATAACTATATTTCCAGACCCAATAGGACTTGCAGCTAAAAACTGGCCACTTATCATTGTAGGCTTAATTGGCTCATTTATTGGTAATTCGACTGCTATTGGCGGCGGAATAGTATTTATCCCTGTGCTTATGTTCATTTATAAAGTTGACCCAATGAGCGCTTTAAAACTTACTTTTGTCACTCAAGCTGTTGGAATGACCAGCGGTGCTTATGGATGGATTCGGCGAGGTGAAGTTCCGTTGCAATATTTAAAATGGACCGTACCTACATTAATTATAGGCACATTAATTTCTACATTCTTAATTCACCCGCAACCTATGCTGGTCAAAGGACTATTTGGGCCTATTGCTCTTATAACTGGTCTATTATCACTTATCACGCTAGATCGAAAAGGAGAATCAAGCAAACTTCCAATAAATGCATTTATTCCAATGATCTTGGTTTCTTTTATTGGAGGAATGATTACTGGATGGGTTGCAATTGGTGAAGGAGAAATTATCGCTGCATTTTGCATGCTTGCTTATGGATTAAACCCTAACAAAGCAATTGGACTTGGTGTTGTCTTACTATCAATTAACTCTATATTACTTGCCATAATTCACGGATTATATTTTGGCGGGGTACCGTGGGACATGGCTATATTTACAATGCTTGGTGTTCTCTGGGGAGGATTACTAGGTCCATTTCTAACTCAATGGTTTCCGAATCGTTCAATAAAGAAAAGTTTTGCCTTAATTGCTTTGTTAGATGGTTTAATAATAACAATCCAAGCAATCTATATATTATTTTTATCTAAGTAGACATATTGGATATTTATCTGTTTTTAACAACACAAGTCATCTTTCATTTTCATAGAAAATTATTAGATAAGTTAAAGAATTAGTATGAAGCAAGTCGAACACTTTGATGTAGCAATAATTGGGGGAGGCCCAGCTGGGTCTAGTGCAGCAATATTATTGGCTAAAGCTGGAAAAAAAGTAGTTTTATTCGAGCGCAGTGCTTTCCCCCGCTTTCATATTGGTGAATCTTTGTTGCCTGCCTGCTGGGAGATCTGGCGACGTCTTGGAATAACCGAAAAGATTGAAGCAGAAGGCTTTACAATAAAGCAAGGAATTAATTTTAGCATGTTCAATCAAAAACCAGACATGGTTCTATTGACTGCAGAATATCCAGAATACTTCGAGCGTCCTTACACCTACCATGTCGAACGCGCGCGTTTTGACGAAATCTTGCTTGATCACGCTGAAGAATGTGGTGCTATTATTCGCCGTGAATGGTCCGTTTCAGACGTACTAATTGAAGATAATCAAGCTATTGGTGTTGAAGCTGGACCAAATAATAAAATACCAACTACAATTCATTCTTCAGTAATAATCGATGCATCTGGACGTGACTCACTAATCGCTCGAAAACTTGGCTGGCGTAAACCATTGCCAGAACTAAATAAGATTAGTCATTTTACGCATTTTAAAGGTGCTTTCCGACGTAACCCAAGTGACATTATCACATTTGGACATGTCATAGAGGGCTCCGTAACAACTGATATTCATACCATTGAAGGTGGTTGGATCTGGTACATACCATTAAATAACGATATTACAAGTGTAGGCGTAGTTTTAGATACCCGCTATTCCAAAAAAATTGGACTTTCTCCTCAAAGTTGCTTTGAAAACGCAATTTCTAATTCTATTTGTGTCAGTGACTGGCTAAAAGAGGCAACCCAGATCATGGAAGTAAAAACCATTTCTTCCATAGGCTATCTAAATGAACACTTCCATGGCGACGGTTTTTTACTAGTTGGTGATGCTTCTATGTTTGTAGACCCCGTTTTTTCTGCCGGAGTCACTCTTGCTATGCGTAGCGGAGTATTCGCTGCAGATGCCATAATCGATGGCTTTGCTAATGGTGGGGACTTTAGCGCCAATAGATTTAGTCAATATGAGCAATCTATACGTAAACCAATGGAAAATATTTTCAAAATGATCTACAACTGGTATCGAATTTTAGACAGAAAAGATGCTAATAACATTATTCTACGAGCCAGACAAATCCCCATGTTGCGCGAAAAATTCATTACTCTGCTTTCAGGCGGCTACGACAAAGTAACCATGGAACAGATTCTCGCCGCTGCGGATGAACCAACTTCAACTTATTTAATTAAATAATTTTGATTGCTACCCCTATAACTTAATACCAATTTAAAATATTAAGTTAATTACAAAATATCACTATTATGATTCATCTTTTATGACGTAATGTTCCGACAAGTCAATCTCGTGTCGCCTAATGCGGACATGGCAAGACTAAAAACTTACCGGAACTGTTAGCACTCAATTTATTTAGTCTTTCACTTTGGGTATGATATTTTTTGCGGTGTTACATTGGTAATAATCAGCTAAGGTGCTTGCATTATCACCGCCTTTTATTCCAAACATACCGGTAGCTAATTGATTTTGATTAACATTTTGAACAATCACAACAGTATTTGCCCCAAATGTTGTGGCTCGTTGTTTATGCCAGTTAAAACAGGCATTAGCGCGTTGACTGCAGGATTCTTGCATTTTATAAACGCAACTTTTATCAGGAACAGCACTTTCTACTCTTACATATTCCCAATTAGGATAGCGTGAATTAGTACAGCCGGAAGCAGCGAAACACAGAATAAAGATTAATGATTTAGTTTTCACAATTTAGCCCTTAGATTAGAAAAATATGAGGTTCTCACGAAGCGGCAGGATCGAGGTTTAAATGTTCAAGTTCAGCGAGTGATTTCATGGTTGATATTATACATGAAATCCTCTGAAAGCCCCGTATTTACTGGTTTTAAATCTAATTATGGGCGTTCATTTTCAATGTAAAATAAACGC
>CAIXDX010000037.1 GCA_903918335.1 uncultured Methylococcaceae bacterium
ACATCATAAAAACGATGATTTTACGCATCTTAAGAACCTTTAAGCTGTGATAAATAATAGATTTTATGTGTTTTTATCTTGAAAGAGAAGTACGCGCTTGGTAAATTGTACCGATTTGTTGCTTGATAAACGTAGTTTGTGCTTTGCTTTGCTAACAATTTAACCGCTACTTTCGCTCCGATTAATCGATTTAAATAAATATATGTTGAAGATATACAACACACTAACCCGTAAAAAAGAGATATTTACACCCCGAGTGACAGGTAAAGTGGGTATGTATGTATGTGGCATGACTGTTTATGATTATTGTCATGTTGGTCACGCAAGAGTTATGGTGGTATTTGATACGGTTGCCCGTTATTTTCGATATTTGGGTTACGATCTTACTTACGTTAGAAATGTAACTGATATAGACGATAAGATTATCCAGCGCGCTAATGAGAACGGCGAGGATATTCGGCAGTTAACGGAACGTTTTATTAATGCTATGCATGAAGATGAACGAGCACTCTCAGTTTTGCCACCTAATCATGAACCCAAAGCGACGCAGTCTATTCCTGACATTATTCACATGATCGAAGTATTGATTACCAATGGCTTGGCTTATGTAGGTAACAATGGCGATGTTTTTTATGCTGTTACAAAATTTGAGAGTTATGGAAAGTTATCCGGTAAAAATATTGATGATCTTCAAGCGGGAGAACGAGTCGATGTCGATATGGCTAAACAAAATCCATTGGACTTTGTACTATGGAAGATGGCAAAGCCCCACGAGCCGGCTTGGGAATCCCCTTGGGGTTTAGGTCGACCTGGCTGGCATATCGAATGTTCTGCTATGTCGACGTGTTGCCTAGGCAATCATTTTGATATTCATGGCGGCGGCATGGATTTACAATTTCCTCATCATGAGAATGAGATTGCCCAGTCAGAAGGCGCTACAGGTGAGACCTTTGTTAATGTCTGGATGCATAATGGTTTTGTAAGAATTAATGAAGAAAAAATGTCTAAATCGTTGGGTAATTTTTTTACCGTCCGAGAAGTTTTAAAGCAATATAAACCCGAGATCATCCGTTTCTTTATACTTTCGAGTCATTATCGTAGTCCGCTCAATTATTCAGATGAACAATTGAATGAGGCGGGTACAGCATTAACTCGTCTATATATGGCCTTACGAGATTGTGATGTTACTGGGTTAGTGTTGGATGCAGATTACAAAGCTCGTTTCAATCAAGCAATGGATGATGATTTTAATACCCCTGTTGCATTGGCGGTATTGTTCGATTTAGCGAGAGAGCTTAATAAATCAAAAGAGCAGCCTGAAAAGTCTGTCGTTTTAGCGGCTACCTTAAAACATCTGGCAAGTTTATTAGGTTTGTTGCAAGACGATTCTATCTCTTTTTTAAAAAGTAGTGTTGTTGAAGTTGATGTAGACGCGGATGCCGAAATAGATCGGTTAGTACAAGATCGCTTAGCCGCAAAGCAGGCAAAGAATTGGGGTTTAGCCGATTTAATACGAAATAATCTAAAGGACCAGGGCGTTATAGTGGAAGATGCGCCGAATGGCACAAGTACTTGGCGACGCGATTAATTAATAGTTAGAGAGCAAATGAACGAAATAAAAGATAAATCTATTCAAGTTTTTCTTGATCAACTAGCTAGTAAATCACCTACTCCAGGTGGTGGCAGTGTATCTGCATTAATGGGTGCACAGGCAGCCGCTTTAGTGAGCATGGTCTGTAATTTGACTATCGGTAAAGAAAAATATGCTGCTGTAGAAGATGAAATGATTGGATTATTAAAACAATCAGAAATCTTACGAGAAAAACTAATGGCTTTAATTGCGGCTGATATGGATACCTTTAACGGTTTAATGGCTGCTTATGGCTTACCAAAAGAAACAGATGAAGATAAGACTGATCGTTCAGTAGCAATACAACAGGCTTTAAAAAAGGCGACAGAAGTGCCTTTGGAGTGTGCAAGAGCCTGCGCAGCTGTTATTAAATTAACCCAGACTGCGGCGAACAATGGCAATGTGGCTGTCATTAGTGATGCAGGGGCTGCAGTGATGTCAGCCTATGGTGGATTAAAAAGTTCAGCGCTCAATGTCTTTATAAATACGAGCAGTTTAAAAGATGGTGAGTTTGTCAGTGCAACGCTGCTAGAATTAGACGCTATTTCAAAAGATGTAGATATTTTAGTGGAAGAGGTTTATCAAATTGTTCGTGGTAAATTGTAATAAAGAAAAAATATAAAAATAGTATTTGACGAGAGAGAAACTTCTCGCTAGAATAGTCAGCTCTTCAAGAGTGGTTTGATTTATTCAAGCAATTTAAAAGATAATCGGGGTGTAGCGCAGTTTGGTAGCGCGCCTGCTTTGGGAGCAGGATGTCGGGGGTTCGAATCCCTCCACCCCGACCAGTTTAGCGCTTGTAGCTCAACCGGATAGAGCACCGGCCTTCTAAGCCGGGGGT
>CAIXDX010000038.1 GCA_903918335.1 uncultured Methylococcaceae bacterium
AGAACATCGTTTTGGTGTCCGTCAAAAAGAACATTTTAAAAAGTTACGCAGTGAAATCGATTTCTTAACATTAACGGCTACACCTATCCCTAGAACTTTAAATATGGCGATGTCGGGGCTACGCGATATATCCATTATTGCCAGCCCACCACCTAATCGGCATGCGATTAAAACATTTATTACCGAATGGGTCGATGCGCAAGTTAAAGAGGCCTGTCTTCGAGAGATAAAACGTGGAGGCCAGGTATTTTTCTTGCATAACGAAGTTAAGACTATGGAAAAGATGGCACGAGAATTGTCAGAGTTAATACCTGAAGCGCGTATCGAGATTGCACATGGTCAGATGCCTGAGCGTGAGCTTGAACGTATCATGTTAGATTTTTACCATCAGCGTTTTAATCTTTTAATTTGTTCTACGATTATTGAAAGTGGTATTGATATTCCTAGTGCCAATACGATAATTATTAATCGCGCTGATAAGTTAGGTTTAGCGCAGTTACATCAATTAAGAGGTCGAGTAGGACGCTCACATCATCGTGCTTATGCTTACTTTATAGTGCCACCAAAATCACTTTTAACTAAAGATGCACAAAAGCGTTTAGAGGCGGTTGAAGCCTCTGGGGATTTAGGTGCGGGGTTTATGTTGTCTTCTCATGATCTGGAGATTAGAGGGGCAGGTGAGTTATTAGGTGATGGGCAAAGTGGTCAAATTCAAGAGATTGGTTTTACGCTTTACACCGAGTTATTAGATCGTGCAGTTAACTCGTTAAAATCGGGTAAACAGCCTGAATTAGATACACCTATGAATAATGGCGCTGAAGTTGATTTACAAGCCGCGGCTTTAATTCCAGAAGATTACTTACCCGATATCCATTCCCGATTAGTTTTATATAAGCGCATATCCAGTACTGAAACCTCGGCAGATTTACGCGAATTGCAAATTGAAATGATAGATCGCTTTGGCTTATTACCTGAACAAGTTAAAACTTTGTTTAGCGTTACTGAGCTTAAACAAAAAGCTGAGAAATTAGGTATTAAAAAGATCGAAGCTAACAGTGGCGGTGGTCGCATTATTTTTACCGCTGAACCCAAAATTAATGCAGAACAACTGATCAATCTAATTCAAACTCGCGCCAGTGTCTTTAAGTTTGATGGTGCAGATAAATTAAAATATATCAAAGCCTTTGAGTCAACAGAACAAAAAATAGACTTTATAACAAATTTACTTGTTTTATTAACCCCTACAGAGTCAACTTAATGTCAGCACTTGTATTGAAAGCCAATGAGGCAGAAGAATATTATTTTGACGAAGGCTGTTACATCTTAGAGCTATCCAATACTTCTATTGATCCTGAGGTATCAATAGCTAGAGCCAGAGTTAAACCAGGCGTCACGACCAAGTTACACCGTTTAAAGGGTGTGGTTGAGCGCTATGTTATTATTTCTGGTAATGGACTATTTGATGTGCCTGGTGAACCCACACAAAACTTAGCGTCTGGAGATGTTGTTATCATTCCACCGGCTAGTCCACAAAGCATTACAAATATCGGTACTGAGGATTTAATCTTCTTAGCTATCTGCAGTCCACGATTTACGGTCGATATTTACGAAAATATGGCGTAAACATTGGACTACAGGCCTTAAGACTTGTTATTATCAC
>CAIXDX010000039.1 GCA_903918335.1 uncultured Methylococcaceae bacterium
ATTTCTGGTTTCATAGTACTTACACATTACCCACAAAGAGATTACAACTGTATTAAAGATCTCAGTATAATACTAATTTTCTTACATCTTGGCAAGACTTGTTGATTTTATGCGCATAATTACTTTAAACGCAAATGGTATTCGCTCCGCAGAAAAAAAAGGGTTCTATCACTGGATGCAGCAACAAAACGCGGATGTCGTCTGTATTCAAGAGACAAAAGCTCAATTTCATCAATTAGATGATGCTACATTTTGTCCAGAAGGTTATCACTGTTTTTATCATGATGCTGAGAAAAAAGGTTATAGCGGTGTCGCTATCTATTCAAAAAAACAACCAGATCAAATCATCAATGGCTTAGGTATCGAAGATATCGATAGTGAAGGACGGTATATTGAAGCACAATTTGGTGATTTAAGTGTGATCTCTTTATATTTACCTTCTGGATCATCGGGCGATGAGCGTCAAAATTATAAGTTTTATTTTTTAGATCGATTTATGGGCTATCTAAAGGGTCTTAAAGATAATAATCGTCATTATGTTATTTGCGGTGACTGGAATATCGCCCACAAAGAAATTGATTTAAAAAACTGGCGTGGCAATAAAAAGAATTCCGGATTTTTACCTGAAGAACGGGCTTGGTTAGATCAATTATTTGCAGAGGGTCATTGGTATGACGCATTTAGAATGATTAACCAACAAACTGATCAATATACGTGGTGGTCAAATAGAGGCCAAGCTTGGGCAAATAATGTGGGGTGGCGCATTGACTATCAGATTATTAGTTCGCAGCTTAAAGATAAAGTATTAGCAACATCCATTTATAAGGACGAGCGTTTTTCTGATCATGCACCCTTGACCATGGATTATGATATTTAGAGTGTGCTTTTAGTAGGCCAAGGTGCAACTTTAAATAGTAGCAACATGCCAGGCAAGGTGATTGCAAAGCAAAAAATAAAAAAGGCTTGCCAACCAAATGCTTCTACTAGATAACCGGTAATGCTATTTGCAAAAGTACGTGGCACTGAGGCAAGGCTGGTAAATAAAGCAAACTGAGTTGCCGTGTACAAAGGATTGGTAGTATGCGCGATATAAGCTACAAAAGCCGCAGTACCTAAACCTACTCCTAAGGCTTCAATTCCAATAACTGTTGCCAACCCCATTAAGCTATGTTCTATAGTGGTTAACCACGCAAAACCCAATATGGCAAGCATTTGAAAAACTCCAAATAACCATAAGGCGCGATTAATACCCAGTTTAATCATCCATATCCCGCCTAACAGTCCGCCAATTACGCTCGGCCATAAGCCGGCATTTTTAGCAACTAAGCCAATTTCTGTTTTTGTGAAGCCCATATCTAAATAAAATGGTGTGGCAAGAGCGGTTGCCATGCTATCACCCAGTTTATAGAAAAATATAAAAGCTAAAATCCACAGGGCAGACTTTAGGCCATTCCGATTAATAAATTCATTAAATGGATCCAGCACTGCGGCTTTTAATGTTTTAGGGGCGCCCTTTAATATGGCGGGTTCTTTAATTAATAGTGTCATAAGTATGCCGGGTAGCATAAATAAACTGGTGATGGCAAATACCGTTGACCAAGGTAAGTGATCAGCTAGAATCAATGACAGAGATCCAGGGATTAATCCAGAAATTTTATAAGCATTTACATGGATAGTATTTCCTATACCGAGTTCTTCATCCGATAATATTTCTCGTCGGAGTGCATCTAGCACAATATCTTGGGAGGCACTTAAGAATGAAATTAGAAAGGCAATCGCTGCAATAACCCCCAAATCCATTTTGGGTTGTAGTATACCCAGCACTGGTAAAGTTATAATAAGTGCTAATTGCGAGATTAATAGCCATCCGCGTCTTCTTCCCAAGGGTGGGGTGAAGCGATCAAATAAGGGTGACCAAAGAAACTTCCAAGTGAAAGGCATTTGTATTAAAGCAAATAAGCCAATCGATTTTAAATCCACTTCTGCAGAACGTAACCAAGCGGGTACTAAAGCAATAAGGATATACAGCGGTAAACCTGAACTAAAGCCTGTTAATACACAGATTAATATTCGTTTATTGAATAATTTTTTCCAAATATTAGTGTTTTCTTGCACGGTGTTTTACGAGTAAGGCGATGGGGGGATAAAAGAGAATGTGGCTTATTAAGCCAAGAAAAAGCGCCGCAGTATGTGCGGCGCTTTAAAGGCTAATTAATGGTTAATTAGATAGTGGACAAAGATACTGCCTGCATAGCCTGCAGCAATTGCAGGAGTCCATTTTAAATGGCTGAAGAAAGTATATTTGTGGTTAGATTGACCCATTAAAGCAACACCAGCGGCAG
>CAIXDX010000040.1 GCA_903918335.1 uncultured Methylococcaceae bacterium
CCGGGCATTGAAGAGCAAAGCCTGCAAGCCATTGATCTGATTGAAACCTTTAATTGGTTAATCGGTTTGTGGGTGCAAAACATGGCTGCACCGCATAGCTTTAGTGCTGAATTTGAGCGTGAACAAGATCCCGATTTACCTAATGACCAAAAGACGCGTTTAATTTGCAAACGCTTAAAAGTGGATGATCAGGGTGATTACTGGTTCCGCTTAATCGAGGGGTATACTTTAAAAGTACCCGGTGATGAAACCTCTAAAGTAGCAACGTTGATTATTTGGCGTAAGCAAACCGCTGATGCAGAAAAAGATAATGTGGTGTTACAAAAGTTTCTGATGGATAAATTAGGTATTTCTCCACGTGCGCAGACTTACGATGTCATTTATATTAATGGTAGTCATACTTTGCCTAATCCGGTGGTGGAAGGTGAAAAAACTAAAGTACGCTTAATTGAAGAAGCTTTCCATAATGCCATGTGGTCTGGAGAGTAAGCGATGGCTGTTAAAGCAAAAGCCCCCTCCAAAAAACAGAAAGTCGATACACTTAATTTTACCGATAAGTTGGTATTGAACCAATGGCTAATCTCGTTGTTTGGTGTAGACATGTTTGCTGTCTATAAAGAGGGCAACCGTGAAGTACGCCCCATGCAGTTTTTAGCCAAACAATTACGAGATTGCCGAGAAGGTTTAGATGCGGATAATCTACATTTTTTTTACCAGCAATTAAAACTTACACACCAACCGCAAGCGGCGTTAAATCCAAATGCTTTATTACAATACGAGCAAAATATTGTTAACCATACCCAATGGCTAAACGAAGGCAGAGAGCGACCGATTGAATGGAAGTATTATCAGTGGCTGTCTTTGTTATTTGCTGAAATCTATTTACATCAGTATTTTACTGATCGTGAACAGCTATTAGATCAATTGAATGCTTATGTTCGGCAATTTAACGCGCATTGGGCTTCTCGTGATGTGCCTATCTCTACTGGTATCAGTGAATACAGTTTAGAAGAGCTGAATAAACTGTGTTTACAAAACGCGACGGGCTCGGGTAAAACATTGTTAATGCACGTTAACTATCGCCAGTTTGCTCATTACGCCAAAGAAGCGGGACAACATGATTTGGTTTCTCGCACCTTATTAATTACCCCTAATGAAGGTTTAAGCAGTCAACATGAGCAGGAGTTATTACAAAGCGGTATAGAAGTTTCACGTTTAGTTTTAGATAACAATGCCATTGGTTCAACCAGTGGGATTTTTAGTAGTGACTATGGGCATTTAACGCGCATTGATTATATAGAAATCACTAAGCTAGGTGATAAAGATGGCCCCAATACCATTGCCACGCGTAATTTGGGGGATCAGAATCTCATTCTAGTGGATGAAGGTCATCGGGGTATGGGTAAGTCTGACGAAGAAGGTTGGATGAAACAACGTGAACGCTTGGTGGAAAAAGGCTTTGCTTTTGAATATTCAGCCACTTTTAAAGAAGCCGTTAAGGCGGCTAATAATGCCAGAATTGAAGAAAGCTATGCCAAGGCGGTGTTGTTTGATTATTCGTATCGCTACTTTTACGAAGATGGTTATGGCAAAGATTACCGTATTTTTAATATCCCCAAATCACAAGCCGATCATGAATTTATTTATTTGACCGCATGTCTGCTGGGCTTCTATCAGCAACTCCGTTTGTATAAAGAGCGTAAAGCAGAGTATGCCGAATATAATATTGAAAAACCGCTCTGGGTTTTTGTGGGTTCTAGCGTATCGGGAAATAAAAAGAAAACCGTTGATGAGGAAGCAACTGTTTCTGACTTAGTGCGGGTATTGTCATTTTTTGCCTCTTTCCTAGAAAACCCCAAAACAGCTATTCAGGCGATTGATGTTTTATTAAAACAAGATGGCACGGCTTCGGGGTTGCTGGATAATTCGGGGCACGATATTTTTAATGGTGCATTTTTGTTTTTACGTCAACGTCTGCTCAAAGGCGAAAAACCTGAGGACATTCATGCCGATATTTTAGATAGCCTGTTTAACAATCGTGCCGGTGGGCAGTTGCAGTTATTGCGCTTAAAAGGTGATAGTGGGGAATTGCTGTTAAAGGCAGGTAATAGTGAGCAGCATTTTGGTTTGATTAACGTGGGGGATGCTTTAAGTCTCGCTAAACATGTTGAAGACGAGTGCGCTAAAGGCAACTGTCCTGCTATTGTGGTTGATGATAGTGATTTTATCGCGGCTCAATTTGCCAGTGTTAAAGAATCCTCATCACCCATCAATTTATTGATAGGGGCTAAGAAATTTGTTGAAGGTTGGGATTGTTGGCGGGTAAGCACGTTGGGTTTAATGCGAGTCGGGCGTAGCGAAGGCTCACAAATCATTCAGTTATTTGGTCGTGGTGTGCGTTTAAAGG
>CAIXDX010000041.1 GCA_903918335.1 uncultured Methylococcaceae bacterium
CATAATCTCATTAACCAAAGGAAAGTTTGATAAATCCGTTAGAAACACATTTAGTTTAACAATATCAGATAAATCACCACCCGCCGCTTGAGTCACCGCTTTCAAGTTATCAAACACTTGAATAATTTGTGCTGAAATATCTCCCTCAACAACTGCCATCGTTTCCGGCACCAAGGGAATCTGTCCCGAAAGATAAACCGTTCGATCTACTTTAATCGCTTGAGAATAAGTACCGATGGCTTTAGGTGCGTCATTTGTGTGAATAATCTCTTTCATAGCTAATTCCTATTAAGTCGTGTGGTCGCAGGCTAGTAAATAACAATAAGGCCACATTATAATTTAATTTTATAGGTTAAAATCATCACCTATGCGTATTCTATTAACTTACATCAGTGTTGTTCTGCTATGGTCAACCACCCCTCTTGCTATTAAATGGAGTGGAGAAGGCCCTGGATTTTTATTTGGTGTAACCTCTAGAATGAGCATTGGCACACTCTGTTTACTGTTATATGTGGGATTAATGCGAAAAGCAATCCCTCTGCATCGCAAAGCAATACTCACTTATTGCGCTGTTGCCCTACAAATATACGGTGCCATGTTACCGACTTATTGGGCCTCTCAATTTCTCCCCTCTGGTTGGATTTCTGTTGTATCAGGACTCACCCCTTTAATGACAGCTATATTCTCAGCTATCTTTTTAAGAGAACGTAGCCTAACCCTAGGAAAACTATTTGCTTATAGTTTAGGCCTAGGAGGTCTCAGCGTAATCTTCGGCTCAGCCTTACAAATCAGTGTGCAAGCAGCTTTTGGTATAGGTGCATTATTACTGTCTACTATTTTTCAAGCAACCAGCTCAGTCGGTATCAAACGCATCAACGCCAAACTACCGGCCTTAATACAAGTCATGGGAGGCCTTCTGATATCAACACCTTTGTACGTAATAACATGGGTAATTATTGATAAAGGTCAAATACCTACTGCTTTATCAATTACCGCCCTAGCCTCTATCCTTTATTTAGGTGTTATAGCAACGACTTTAGGATTCATCTTTTACTATTATTTACTAACTCATTTAACAGCCACACGCGTATCATTAATCAATCTAGTATCTCCCGTACTCGCTTTATTAGTAGGTCATTTTTTTAATAACGAACATCTCACCCTAAAAGTTTTATTCGGAACACTATTGATCATCTCAGCTTTATTTATACATGAAATTTTTGAGCGCCTACCTGCATTTAAATCTAAGCAAAAACAATCCCCCTGAGTTTATACGCATAGTAAAAGCGTTAGATAAAAAATATTCGAAATTTATTGAAAATCTTCTTTGCCCAACTCGCATTTTTAGTGCTACTATTAAGCCGCAGTTAAGTTAAGGCGGCTTCTTTATGGGGGCTGGTATTTGTAAAGCCAACATAAATTGGCGTTTTTTCTAAAGTTAAGAGTGTATTATGTCTGATCAAGTTGTAGGTACCGTTAAGTGGTTCAATGATGAAAAAGGTTTTGGTTTTATTGAACAAGAAGGTGGCAAAGATGTATTTGTTCACCACAGTGCAATTAACGGATCTGGACGCAAAACTTTGCGTGAAGGCCAAAAAGTAACAATGGAAGTAACTCA
>CAIXDX010000042.1 GCA_903918335.1 uncultured Methylococcaceae bacterium
GACACGCTACCCAGCAAAACGGGTTTAGTCTGGGGGCGTACATAACCTGTTGCCCCCACCCCTTGGCTAAACAAATATTTTTCATAATCAAATCCACCATGATTTAAACTCCCATGGGGTCGCTTTAACTTAACAACCATGTACCATTCTTGACCAGACTTAATCGTTTGATCTGGATAGTACCAACTTAAACGAATTTTGTGAGGGAGTTTAAACGGGGACTGGGTGACTATAAAATCGAAACTACTGCGCTGTTTATTGACATCAGGTAAATCAGTAATAAAACCTGTAACTGGAATTTCAATACTTTCTAAGGAGGTGGGTAAGCGATCATCCAGCCGATATATGGCGAACACAACAGCCCAAAGCAGCCCAATAATAAAAATTAGGGCACGCCAATAACGTAAACAGGCAAAAACTATACCTGCTATAGCCATCAATGATAGCCAATAAAGACTCGGTAACTCAGAAAACTGTTGGACACATAAAATGCCAGTAACAAAGCATAATGCAGAAATAATCACTAGCACCTCCTATTAATAAGGGCTAAAAGCGCCCCAAGAGGTGCATTGAGTTTGTTTGATGCGTCGTTAACCGACGATTAGACCATCTTCCATGTGTAGAACTTTACCTAAACGTGTAGCCAATTCGTGATCATGTGTGACCACTAAAAAGCTAACCTGTAATTCTTGATTTAATTCCAGCATCAATTGGTAAATTTGATCAGCTGTTTTACTGTCTAAATTACCCGTAGGTTCATCTGCTAACACTAAACCGGGTTTATTGATTAAGGCTCTCGCTACTGCAGCACGCTGTCTTTCACCACCCGATAACTCACCCGGTTTATGTTCAATTCTATGCCCTAAGCCTACTCTTTTAAGTAACTCAGTTGCTCTTATAGTCGCTTGTTTTATCGATTCACCCGCAATCAATAAAGGCATCGCAACGTTTTCTAGTACGGTAAATTCACCTAACAAATGATGCGACTGATAAATAAAACCTAAGGAGCTATTTCTTAACTTAGCTAATTTAATGGCGCTGACATTATTTAGATTAGTCCCAGACAATATCACTTCACCACTGGTGGCTTTATCTAAGCCACCCAATAGATGTAGCAATGTACTTTTACCCGAGCCCGATGCACCCATAATGGCCACACGCTCACCCACTTGAATACTTAAATCAACCCCTTTAAGTACTTCTACATCTAAACCACCTTGGTCATAGCGCTTAGTGAGTTGGCGGCATGTCAAAATTGTATTATTCATAACGTAACACCTCCGCTGGATTAATACGAGACGCTTGCCATGCGGGATAAATAGTCGCTAATAAAGATAATAAAAATGCCATACCCGCGATTGAATAGACATCAGTCCATACGAGTTTAGAGGGCAATTCGCTGATGTAGTAAACATCTGCTGCCATAAACTGGACGTTAAATAGTCGCTCTAAAGCAGGCACTATAGTTTCCACATTTAAAGCTAACAAAATACCACCGACTGTACCCAGCGCAGTACCGACCACACCAATAATGGAGCCTAACACCATAAAGATACCCATAATTGAGCCAGAGGTTAAACCTTGCGTTTTTAAGATAGCAATGTCACCCCGTTTATCGGTGACGACCATCACTAAAGTCGATACGATATTGAAAGCCGCTACGGCGACGATCAACAATAAAATGATAAACATGACGCGTTTTTCTGTTTGTATCGCTCTAAAAAAGTTGCTGTGCGCTAACGTCCAATCACTCACCTGGTAATCGTTTGATAATGCTTTAACCATAGTCCGAGTTATTTGCGGCGCATTAAATAAGTCATCTAATTTAATGCGTAAGCCAGAAACAGCGGAATCCATACGGAATAATTTAGCCGCATCATCCAGATGAATCAATGCCATATTACGATCATATTCGTACATGCCTACTTGAAATACACCCACTACAGTAAAGCGCCTCATTCTTGGTACTATGCCCGCGGGCGTTGAGTTAATTTGTGGGCTAATTACAGTGATCTTGTCACCCATACTAACACCCAAATAATTTGCTAACTCCAAACCTAAAACGATGCCATATTCACCAGGTACAAGATCAGTTAAGGCACCATATTTCATCTTGCTAGCTACGTCTGATACTTTAGCTTCGTAATCTGGCAATATACCGTTTAACATAGTACCGCTAACGCGTCTGTCTGCATTAATCATTACCTGCCCAGTAATAAAAGGCGCAGAACCTTGGACATGCGGATAATCAACCAGCTTTTTATCCAATGTTTGCCAATCATCCAACTGACCAAACTTTCCTGTGGCCGTGGCATGAGAGGTCATACCTAAAATACGTTCACGTAACTCTGCTTCAAAACCATTCATCACAGACAGAACTGTAATAAGGGCGGTTACACCCAAGGCAATCCCTAGTACAGATGTTAAGGTGATAAATGAAATGAACTGTGTACGACGTTTTGCTCGCGTGTATCGTAAGCCGATATAAAAAATGAGGGGTTTAAACATGAATGCTATTAATTAAATTAATTTTTAGGTTTTCTGCACTTTGGACAAAAGCCATATAAATACAAACCGTGATCAACAAGATCATACCCCAGATTGCTTGCAACTTCTTGCTGTCTAACTTCTATCAGTGGATCAGTGAACTCATCAACTTTGCCACATTTCATGCAGAGTATATGATCGTGATGATCCCCTGTATCCAATTCAAATATAGAATTTCCACCTTCAAAATGGTGTCGAGTGACGATACCAGCGGCTTCAAATTGCGTAAGCACTCTATAGACAGTTGCTAAACCAATTTCTTCATTTTCTCTGATTAAGATTTTATAGACCATCTCTGCAGTTAGATGGCGTTCATTAACTTGCTTTTCCAGAATTTGTAGAATTTTTAATCTAGGGATTGTTACCTTAAGACCCGCATTCTTTAAATCATGAGTTTCCAAAAGAATTCCTCAGTACGCCTCATAGGCGATGAATTTTAAAAAAGAGTTTATTGTAGCCTTTTTTAGAGCTAATTATCATGATACTTTTATAGGATTATTAATTAACATCCTGTATCATTTGCATTTTTGCACTATTGATCTGTCTTTAATGAGAAAGCCGCTTATTTTTTGTTGTTTACTAGCTAGTCAATCCATCGTTTCTTGCACCTATATTTACGACCATATCCCCATTATTTATAAAATAGACGTACAACAAGGTAACATTATTGAACAAAGCATGATTGATCAATTAAAACCTGGCATGAGTAAAAAACAAGTGTTATTTATTCTCGGCTCCCCTATGGTGGATACTGTTTTTCGTAAGAATCGTTGGGATTATATCTATATTAATCAGCCTAGCGGTGAAGACAAAGTACAACATGAGTTTTCATTATTTTTTGAAAATGAACAAGTAGTCGGCATTCAAGGTGACTTTAGACCTAATTCAATTACTACACCGATAGCGGCTAAAGAAACTAGTGTTGATGTTCCAAAACGTGATTTAGACAAAACCATGTGGGAAAAGGTAACCAATTTATTTGGTCTTTTGAGTCCTGATACACCAACAAGAAGTGCTAAGCCCGAACCGAAACCTGCTTCAACAGATAATCTGCCTCTATAAATATAGGCCTGATCTTTTGTACAAGAGCCAAAGAATTATTTTTTGGCTCTTTGTCTTCTCGCTTCTTTTGGATCATGAATTAACGGCCGATAAATTTCAACTCTATCTGCATTTTTCAAAAGTTGTTCTAATGAGCAAACTTTACCAAACACACCTACATTGAGTGCTGATTGCGTAATCTCAGGGAATACTTCTAATAATCCTGACAAATCAATGGCGTCTTGGACTGTCAATCCAGCTGATAATTCAACGTTTTTAATGACTTGTTGCTGAGGTAAGGCATAGGCCACTTCAACTTCAATTACGCCTTTATCCATAAACTTGTTTTGCTCTATCGGTAAAAGATGTCACCATGGTATTGCATATCTGATTGAACACCACGCCAAACGCTAGACTGGCTAATTTGCCGGACATTTCAAATTCTAAATCTAACGAAATCTTACTGGCGTCTTCACGTAAGGGCAAAAAATGCCACACCCCTTCTAAATACGAAAATGGCCCATCTAACAAAGACACTGTGATCACTCCTGCTTGGTCAATTTTATTTCGGGTAGAGAATGATTTGTTAAAGCCGCCTTTAGAAATGATCAATTCTGCTTCAACATAATCATCACCTGTTTTGATGATACGACTACCACTACACCAAGGCAAAAACTTTGGATAATCTTCAATATTATTCACGAGCTCAAACATCTGTTGCGCAGAGAACTTAACCAATGCGCTCTTCTGTACCACTGTCATCTATAAAACCCCGATAACGTGCAGAAATACAAAAAATACTGCTGCTGGCGCGACATAACTGACTAATAACTTCCATGCTTGATAACCTTGTGCTATTGGCATATCGAGTTCTGCTTCACTATGTTTTGGACTCATGATCCAACCAGCAAAAATCGCAATACAAAAACCACCAATCGGTAACATTAAATTTGCAGTTAGATAATCTAACAACTGAAAAATACTTCTATCAAATACCTTAAAATCAGACCACACATTAAACGAAAATACCGTACCTAAACCAAGCAACCAAGTAACACCGCCAGACCATATACACGCTTTTTCTCTAGTGAAGCCTCTGTTTTCAACCAACCAAGCCACTGCAGGCTCTATTAAAGAAATGGATGATGTTAATGCCGCAACAGACAACATAATAAAAAACAATATGCCCATCAACCAGCCACCTGTCATAGCGCCAAACGCAATGGGTAAAGTTTCGAAGATTAAACCAGGCCCAGAACTTGGATGTAAGTTATTTGCAAAAACAATAGGAAAAATAGCGATACCGGCTAATAAAGCCACTATAGTATCAGCACCTGCAATCATGAAGACAGTTTTGCTGATTGATACATCCTTAGGTAGATAAGAACCATAAACCATGATAGCCCCCATGCCTAAACTTAATGTAAAAAAGGCATGACCCATGGCTGTTAATACTGAATTACTGGTGAGTTTACTAAAGTCGGGGGTAAACAAAAAATGCAACCCTTGAAAATAACTATTGGTTGTCATTGCATAAGCGACCAATAGAAACATTAACACAAATAAAGCAGGCATTAAGTACTGCACTGCTTTTTCTAAGCCGTTTTTAACTCCTTTTACTACAATATACATGGTAGCTAACATGAATAAGGTATGCCAAAAAATCAATTGAATAGGACTACTTATGAAATCAGCATATAGGGTTTTGATAGCGGAAGCATCAGCATCAACAAAACTACCAGTAAAAGCCTTAAGAATGTATGCAGAAGCCCATCCTGCAACGACACTGTAATAAGACAAAATTAATAAACCAGCAATGACGCCCATCCATCCCAAATAATGCCAATGACTATCTGCGTTGGCCTCTTTGGTTAAAATTTCCATTGCTTCAATTGGATTACGTTGACTACGACGACCCAGCATAGTTTCAGCCATCATAATCGGTATTCCAATGACCAAAACACAAGCTAAATATACTAATACAAATGCACCACCACCATTTTCACCTGTGATGTAAGGAAATTTCCAAATATTGCCTAAACCGACCGCTGATCCCGTGGCTGCAAGAATATACGCATACCGCGAAGACCACTTTCCATGTGCTGTTGTGTTAGTATCTATCATTTACGAGCGCCTCAAAAAACTCACCTTATTAATAATATCGAGTAAAATAACAAAAATAATCGCTCTCGTCAGTTTTAAAATTAATTTCCACACCCTTATGGCTGAAAAAAACTCCAAAAAGAATAAAACTCAACAGAACGCCACGATTGCCGTTAATCGTCAAGCAAAGCATGAGTATTTTATTGAAGAACGCTTTGAGGCAGGGTTAGTTTTAGAGGGCTGGGAAGTTAAAAGCTTACGGGAAGGTCGTGTGCAACTTAAAGAAAGTTATGTTGTATTAAAGCGCGGTGAAGCTTGGTTGTCTGGCGCTCACATCTCTGCGTTACTTTCTGCATCGACTCATATCAAGCCCGATTCCATTAGACATAAAAAACTATTACTAAATAGACATGAGCTTAATAAACTCATTGGCTCTGTAGAAAGAAAAGGTTACACCTTAATTCCTCTTTCAATGTATTGGAAAACCGGCCGGGCGAAATTAGAAATTGGTTTAGCTAAAGGTAAACAATTACATGATAAACGTGCAACATCTAAGGATAGGGATTGGCAGCGCGAGAAAGAACGCATCATGAAAAAAGCTTAACACCCTACATTCCCTATAAATTTTGTTATAACTAATACCCAATGAGTTTAGAAGCATTTATTAAAAGAGCTGTAAATAATGAAAGCATATCTTTTCCAGAAACTATTGCTATCATTAACGAACATTATCACTACCAACCTACCCTTTTTACAAATGGGTTAGACAGTGAAAAAGTAACCAGTACTGCAGGTACAAATGAAGGCTCTTGTAAAATTTTTGCTTTTGCTTCGTCACACAACCTTAATGCACAACAAACTTTAAACCTATTCGGTGATTATTATCATAAGGATGTATTAAATAATCCTAATGGAACTGATCACGCTAACATAAGAACATTTATGAAGTTTGGCTGGCAAGGTATTTTATTTGCCGATACGGCACTCACATTAAAAGTATAATCACGAAAACACCTAATCAAGAATCGATGTTTTATTAAAAAAACTATTCAATCCTTGTATAATCGCGCATTGTTTTAATTCATAACACATTAGGATTCTTTGTCGTATGACCCTAGAAAAAAGCAACATACGCCGTCGAGGCATTTATCTATTACCTAATTTGTTTACCACGGGCTCATTATTTTCTGGATTTTATGCCATCACATCAGCTATGGACGGCCGATTCGAAACAGCCGCTATTGCCATATTTGTAGCCATGATATTAGATGGTATGGATGGACGTGTAGCGCGTTTAACCAACACCCAAAGTGATTTTGGCGCCCAATATGATAGTCTCTCTGACATGGTATCTTTTGGTGCTGCTCCTGCGTTAGTTATGTATCTGTGGGCTTTTAGCAGTATGGGTAAATTGGGATTATTTGCTGCTTTTGTTCATATGGCGGGTGGCGCATTAAGATTAGCACGCTTTAATACTCAATTAACATCTGCTGATAAACGATACTTTCAAGGCTTACCCAGTCCTGCAGCAGCCGCTATTTTGGCGGGTTTTATTTGGTTATCTTTAGATCAAGGTTATTCGGTTGAAATAGTAAAATATATCGCCTTAGCACTTACTATCAGCACAGGCTTACTCATGGTGAGTAATTTTAGATACTCAAGCTTCAAAGAAATTGATTTAAAAGGCAAAGTACCTTTTTTTGTCGCTATCTCTATCATGCTAGCAATCGCGATCGTTATGGCTCAACCACAGACTTTGTTGTTCGTTTTATTTTTAGCTTATGCTATCTCTGGCCCTGTCATTACATTAGTCATGCGCAGACGCAGATTACTAGGTCGTAAAGCTTAATATCAGTTTATAAAACCTATCCTTATCCATTAAAATCAGCAAAACTGTTGATATAACTCTTTACACCGAGTTTTTATGAAAGACAAATTAATTATTTTTGATACTACTTTGCGTGATGGCGAACAAAGCCCGGGCGCATCGATGACCCGTGAAGAAAAAATTAGAATCGCAAGAGCATTAGAGCGTCTAAAAGTAGATGTTATTGAAGCAGGGTTTCCTGCAGCTAGTCCGGGTGACTTTGAATCTGTACAAGCTGTTGCAAATACCATCAAAGACAGCATTGTTTGTGGATTAGCCAGAGCATTAGACAAAGATATTGATCGCGCAGGTGAGGCACTTAAAGGTGCAAAAAGATCGCGTATTCATACTTTTATAGCGACATCGCCTATTCACATGCAAATGAAATTGCAGATGTCTCCCGATCAAGTCATTGAGTATGCCGTTAAAGCGGTAAAACGCGCGAGACAATATACGGATGATGTTGAGTTTTCACCTGAAGACGCGGGTAGATCAGAAGAAGATTTCTTATGCCGCATACTTGAAGCTGTAATTGATGCAGGTGCAACTACTTTAAATATTCCTGATACTGTGGGTTATAGCTTGCCTCAACAATTTGGCTCTACCATTGCCAACTTGATTAATCGCATTCCAAATTCTGATAAAGCCATTTTTTCTGTGCATTGCCATAATGATTTGGGTTTAGCCGTGGCTAACTCGCTTTCCGCGGTTCTTAATGGTGCAAGACAAGTGGAATGTACCATTAATGGCCTTGGTGAACGTGCGGGTAATGCTTCACTCGAAGAAGTGGTTATGGCAGTGCGTACTCGTCACGATGTATTCCCTTGCCAAACAAGTATCGATACGCGCGAGATATTAACGTGTTCCAAGTTAGTGTCTTCAATCACTGGCTTTCCTGTACAACCGAATAAAGCGATTGTGGGAGCTAACGCTTTTGCTCATGAAGCAGGAATTCATCAAGATGGCGTATTAAAAAGCCGCGAAACCTATGAGATCATGCGTGCAGAAGATGTGGGCTGGTCTGCTAACCGTATGGTTCTTGGTAAACATTCCGGTAGAAATGCCTTCAAAAGTCGCATGTCTGAACTAGGCTTTGAATTTAATTCAGAAAAAGAACTCAATGACGCTTTCTCAAGATTTAAGATATTAGCCGACAAAAAACATGAAATCTTTGATGAAGATTTACAAGCCCTAATCTCAGAAGCTGGATTTGAAGCAGAAGATGAGTATGTGAAATTGATTGCATTAAAAGTCTGCTCTGAAACAGGAGAAACACCTGTCGCTACAGTCACCCTTCGTCTTGATACTAAAGAAGTTACAGGCAGCTCTGAAGGTGGTGGTGCAGTTGATGCCAGCTTAAAAGCGATTGAAAAACTGGTAAATTCTACTGCTACTTTAGAATTGTATTCAGTTAATAACATAACCAATGGTACAGATGCTCAAGGTGAAGTTACTGTAAGACTTGAGAAAGAAGGTCGCATGGTTAATGGCTTAGGCGCTGATACTGATATTGTTATTGCATCTGCTAAAGCCTATATTAATGCAGTGAATAAACTCAACTGTACTGATAAAAAACAACACCCTCAAAAAAGTGAAGTTTAATTATCCAGAATAGAGCGCTTAATTTTGGATAATGAGCTTCGACTTGAGTATTTATCTAATATGGGTATTGAGGTGTGGTTACCTAGAACCTCAATACCTTCGACATATGAACTTGAGTCGACCAATGAGTCTATTAATTTCGATAGCTGGGAAAAATTAAACACCGAGATCACTCATTGCCAGCAATGTGAACTCTGTCAGACTAGAACACAAAGTGTCGTAGGCTCAGGATCACATCAAGCAGAATGGATGTGGATTACTGAAGCGCCTAACTCAATTGAGGACCAAAATGGTCTGCCTATGCTAGGTGTTGCTGGCGAACTATTTACTGAAATGTTAAGAGCCATTAACTTAACAAGAGATGAAGTATTTATTACCCATATCATAAAATGCATTACGCCCAATAATCGAGCACCACATACGAGTGAGTTACTCAATTGTCATGATTATATTGAACGCCAGATAGGACTAATTAAACCAAAAATAATTATTGCTGTCGGACATGTTGCTGCCCAAGCGCTACTTAATCAAAATGCTCCACTGTCAGAACTTAAATCAATCAGTCATGTTATAAATGACACACCCATCGTTGTGATTAATCATCCCGCTTATCTATTAAGATTTTTGAATGAAAAAAAAGCAGCGTGGTTAGATCTATTAAATGCACTCAAGATATATAAAGAATTAAAAGGTGAAGAATGCGAGGACTAATGGACAAAATTAAAAAAATTGTCGTCTATGATGCAGACAATGAATTTTACGCAAAGGTATTTCCTGATTCTGTAACAAAGAAAGATTTAATGCGTATTAGAACAATGACTCACGCTGATTTACCGAGAGTACTTTCCATAGAATGCCAAAATTATGACTTTCCCTGGGAAAAAGATATCTTTACTGATTGCTTTAAAGCTGGCTACGATTGCTACGTATGCGAATACGACAATAAAGTTTTGGGTTACTGTCTATTATCGATGGCAGTGGGTGAAGCCCATATCCTCAATATTTCTGTTGATCAGAATGAACAAGGTCAAGGTATTGGTCGTAGAATGCTGGAACACTTAATTGATACGGCCAGAGGAAAGGCAGAGACTATCTTTTTAGAAGTAAGGCCTAGTAATGTAGGGGCGATAGCTCTTTACCAGAATACCGGGTTCAACGAAATTGGAATTAGAAAAGGTTATTACCCAGCCTTAAATGGCCGAGAAGACGCCATAATGCTGGCTTTAGAATTGTTTAACTAAATTAACTCAACGAGAGCTTTTATAGGCTCTCGTATTATATGTATCTATTATTTTAAAGCCGGTGTCACATGGGGCTCAATCAATTGATACATCAATTGATGCATTTTTGGGCTACCAACAATTACGTTTCCTGATTCCATATACTTATCATTAAAAGAAAAATCAGTCACAACACCACCGGCTTCTTTAACAAGTAGAATGCCCGCAGCCATATCCCATTCCATAATACCAATTTCCCAATAACCGTCTAAACGCCCAGCTGCAACATAAGCCAAATCAAGAGCAGCAGATCCCGCACGACGTATGCCTGCGCATTCAGTCGTTAAAGATTTAAACATCCCTACATAAGCATCAAGATGGGTATCTGTTTTAAATGGAAATCCTGTACCTAATAAAGCACCTTTTAAAGCAGAAGGTTGAGTAACTCTAAGACGACGATTATTTAGCATAGCACCACCGCCTCTTTTAGCGGTGAATAACTCGTCACGTAGTGGATCATAAATCACAGCCACTTCCAATCTACCTTTATACTTCAATGCGATTGAAACAGCGTATTGAGGAAAACCATGTAAGAAATTTGTCGTGCCATCCAGTGGATCGATGACCCACACATAATCATTTCCAGCGTGTTCGCCACTTTCTTCTGCCAAGATCGCATGATCTGGATAGGCTGTTTTGATAATGTTAATTATTTCTCGCTCTGCCATTCGATCAACTTCACTGGCATAATCATTTTTGCCTTTTTGATCGATAGTAAGACGACCAACATTATCAGATGATCGTAAGATTAAATCGCCAGCACTACGAGCAGCACGGACGGCAATATTTAACATGGGTTGCATAGACAAATTTATAATGAGCGGATAAAAAAGATAATGATAGCAAATCTTTTGGTAAACTTGCCGTATTTTTATCTAAGGACAATGCCCCTTGCTTTCACATATTAAAATTGTTTTAGTGGAGACATCTCATCCTGGCAATATTGGTGCAGTTGCTCGCGCCATGAAAAACATGAGCATGTCTAATTTATGTTTAGTTTCCCCCAAAATCTTTCCTAGTGCTGAAGCCACCTCTAGAGCGACTGGTGCAGATGACATATTAGCTAATGCAACAGTTTATGATGACCTCCATGAGGCAATCAGTGATTGCCAACTTGTCATAGGTGCAAGCGCAAGATGTAGAACTATCAGCTGGCCTGAAATGACACCTAGAGAATCTGCTGAAAAAATAATCACTACTCAGCCTAAGCTTAAAACCGCCATACTATTCGGCAGAGAAAACTCTGGACTAAAAAACCATGAATTAGATTTATGCCAATATCTACTTAGAATCCCGTGTAATGAAGATTACAGCTCACTCAATATAGCGGCTGCTGTACAGGTAATTTGCTATGAACTGTTTGTAAGTGCAGGACAATACAGTGAATTAATGATCGGTGATAAAGGTAAAACAATTAAAGCTACAAACCAACAAATGGATTCGTTTTATGATCACCTTTATCAAACATTAACTGATATCGGCTTTATGCATGCTGATAAATCAAAATCTATAATGCGGCGCTTAAGACGCATTTTTAATCGAGCAGATTTAGATATTAAAGAAATTGACATACTAAGGGGTATTTTAAGAATGTCTCAAGATAATCAAAGGAACAAATAATGTTTGACCGAATAAAGGAAGATATTGCCTGCGTATTTGAACGAGATCCTGCTGCACAATCAGTATTTGGCGTTATCACGACTTATCCAGGCGTACACGCGGTTTTTTTGCACAGAATAAGCCATTTTATTTGGCGTCGAAACTTTCATTGGCTAGCACGCTTTATTGCTTATATTAATCGATGGTTAACAGGCATTGAAATACACCCTGGTGCCCAAATTGGCAGACGATTTTTTATAGATCATGGCATGGGTGTGGTTATTGGTGAAACGGCTGTTATTGGTGATGATTGCACCTTATATCACGGAGTCACTTTAGGGGGCACATCTTGGGCAAAAGGCAAGCGTCACCCTACCCTTCACAACGGCGTCGTCATTGGAGCCGGTGCAAAAGTATTAGGCCCCATTGAAATTGGTACAGGTGCACGTGTAGGCTCAAATTCAGTGGTCATTAAATCTGTTCCTGCTGGTGCTACTGTTGTTGGAATACCAGGGCATATCATTGGCAACACTAAACAATCCTTTTCTGGTGACCACACAAAATTATCCACTCAGTCTATTTTTGATGCCTATGGTACGAGGGCAAATATGCCAGACCCGATTGCGCATGCTATTAATAACATGATTGATCATATTCAAATCTTAGACAAGCAAATTGAGACGATGAAAACGGCGCTTAATGAGCATGGTATTGAATGTACAGAAACACCAATAACAGCCTTAGTTGGATGTGAAATTGCTGATTGTTATAAAGACGATGAATCAGGGTTATAAAATTTGTAATACAAATAATAGTTGACTATTTTACTTGGTTACGTATATTACTACTAAATAAACTTAATTATTTGAGGGAATCTAAAATGCGTTTAACCACAAAAGGTCGTTATGCTGTTACAGCTATGCTAGACCTTGCTTTACATAGTAAAATAAACCCAGTTACTTTGACAGATATCGCTGCAAGACAAACAATATCTTTATCTTATTTAGAACAATTATTTGCCCGTTTACGAAGAGCTAATATGGTTAAAGGTGTGCGTGGCCCAGGTGGTGGATATACACTTTCTAGTGACGCCAATAATATCAATATTGCCGATATTATTGCCGCTGTTGATGAACCCATTGATGCTACAAAATGCGGTGGTGAAGCTAACTGTCAAAATGAAAAAGCCTGTTTGACACATGATTTGTGGATGGGACTTAGCGCACAAATTAGACAATACTTAAAAAGCATTACGCTCGGTGATTTAATAGAAAAACAATTAGCGCAAGAGTCTATCATCAGTAAAGGTGAAGAAATTATTTCTATCGTTGAAATTCATAAACCTAGTGAGTTGCACTCTATTTTGTGATTTATTTTGACCACAATGCATCTACCCCTCTTGATGAGAGGGTACTCGATGCAATGTTGCCATTTCTAACTTCGTTTTATGGCAACCCCTCTAGCTTATATCGTCAAGGTCGTTTAGCTCGAAGTGCAGTAGATACTGCACGTGAACAACTGGCAACATTGATTGATTGCACGCCCAGCCAAGTCGTTTTTACAAGTGGAGGCACAGAAGCAAACAACTTAGCGTTGAGTTCATTGCCTCCTCAAGGACGAATAGCCATATCGACAACAGAACACCCTTCTGTTGTCGATATGGCTGAGCGTTTAGCCTTTAATGGAGCCACGCTCTGCACTATTGAAGTTGATACTTGCGGTATTATAGAATCCACTTCTATAGACAATATTTTAAAAAGCAAAGCCTCACCTAACTTGATTTCTATCATGATTGCTAACAATGAGACTGGGGTTATACAAGATATAAAAAAAATCACTAATAGCACTCAATCTAACAATCTAATATTTCATACAGATGCTGTACAAGCGGTCGGCAAGATCCCTTTGTCATTTAGAGATTTGGGAGTCGATTTAATGACTGTATCCAGTCACAAAATTTATGGACCCAAAGGTTGCGGGGCGTTAATCTCTAGAGATACTATATCTTTGCATCCAATTCTATTGGGTGGAAATCAAGAAAAAAACCTCAGGCCAGGTACTGAGAATGTAGCCGCTATAGTCGGATTTGGTAAAGCCGCTGAATTAGCTAAAACAGAGTTAACACAGCGCCATGAGTATTTAAGCTCTCTAAAATTAATCTTAGAAGCAGAATTACTAAAAATACCTACACTCACTATATTTGCTCAACAAGCCAGCCGATTGCCAAATACCACACAGTTCGGTATTGACGGTCTTGATGGGGAAATGCTATTAATGAATTTAGACTTAAAAGGTATTGCCGTATCCAGCGGTTCTGCATGTGCCAGTGGAAGTAATGAAATTAGTCCAGTACTAAAGGCCATGGGAGTAGATCCTATTCTTGCTAAAAGTGCGATACGCATTAGTTTGGGCATGAATAATACGTTGGAACAAATACTTAAATTTGTCGATCAATTAAAAACAATTATTAACCCGAGATAAAGAAAATACCATGTCTGTTACATTAACTGAAAACGCAGCTCGTCAAATAAAAAAACAACTCGCTAAACGTGGCCAAGGTATCGGTTTAAAATTAGGCGTAAAAAAATCAGGGTGTTCTGGTTACGCCTATGTATTGGACTATGCCGATCAATTGGAATCTAATGATAATGTTTTTGAAAATTTTGATGTCAAAGTCATCGTATCAAAAGATGACTTAGAATTTGTCGATGGTATCTCTTTAGATTACCGTAGGGAAGGCATCAATGAAGCCTTTAAATTTGATAACCCCAACGTCAAAGGCACGTGCGGCTGTGGTGAAAGTTTTTCTGTCACTAAATAAAACTAAATATTACCCACCTACCCGCCAGCGATTTTGATCACTGGCGGGTAGGTATTAGCAAATTAATCTAACTTCCCGCAACACTGTTTAAATTTTTTGCCTGATCCACAGGTACATGGATCATTACGCCCCACTTTTTCACCATGACGAACGAAAGGTAGCACATTTGCGTTATCATTATCAGAAGGTTGATCTTGTGGTATTTGTTCTTCCAAAGCATCAAAACTAGAAGCTTCAGCATGTTCATAGTGCAATTCTTTTGGCGCTTGCATCTGCTCGTCCAACGCTTGAACGTCTTCTTCTTGACGGACTTGGACTTTAAATAAGACGGTAACCACTTCATACTTAATATGTTCAAGCAAACTAGTAAACATTTCAAATGCTTCGCGCTTATATTCTTGCTTAGGATCTTTTTGCGCGTAGCCCCTAAAATGGATACCTTGACGTAAATAATCCATCGCAGCTAAGTGCTCTTTCCAACTTGTATCTAAGACTTGAAGCATAATTGACTTTTCAAAATGTCTTAGAACATCTGCAGTAATTTTAACTTCTTTGTCTTTGTGATTTTGTTCTAAAATCTCAATAATGCGCTCACGCAAACTATATTCTTGCAATGCGTGATCATCATCCAACATTTGTTTAACAGGAATATGAACATTAAATTCGTGTAACAAATGTTCTTCTAAGCCTTGAACATCCCATTGCTCAATCATAGTTTTTGCTGGGATATACTGACTAATCACATCATTTACAACATCTCTACGAATAGCAGTAATGATTTCTGAAATTTCATCAGCAGCCATTAACTCATTACGTTGACCATAAATTACTTTTCTTTGATCATTTGCGACATCGTCATACGCTAAAATTTCTTTACGAATATCAAAGTTACGACCTTCAACCTTACGTTGTGCATTTTCAATAGATCGTGTTACCCAAGGATGTTCAATCGCTTCACCATCACCCATGCCCAATTTTTTCATCAAACCAGCTACACGATCGGAAGCAAAGATACGCATCAAATCATCTTGTAATGATAAGTAAAAACGTGTCGAACCTGGATCACCTTGTCGACCAGAACGACCTCTTAATTGATTATCAATCCTACGAGACTCATGACGTTCAGAACCGATAACATGCAAACCACCACTGGCAAGTACTTGATCATGACGTTCTTGCCAACGTGCCCTTGCTAGATCTTTATCCGCTTGACTCGCGTCTTCGCCCAATAATTTATATTCAGCATCTAAGTTACCACCTAAAACGATATCTGTTCCACGACCAGCCATATTTGTAGCGATGGTCACAGCTCCCGGCATACCGGCTTGCTCAATGATATGCGCTTCACGTTCGTGCTGTTTAGCATTTAAGACTTCATGTTTGATACCTTGCTTATTTAATAAAGCAGATAATCTTTCAGAATTTTCAATAGACGTTGTACCGACTAACACAGGTTGATTTCGACTAACACAATCTTTAATGTCTAAAGCAACGGCATTATATTTTTCATCTGTCGTTAAATAAACCAAATCACCTAGATCTTTTCTGATCATATTACGATGAGTTGGAATAACAACCACTTCTAAGCCGTAAATTTTATTTAACTCAAACGCTTCAGTATCCGCTGTACCTGTCATACCCGACAACTTGTCATACAAACGGAAGTAGTTTTGAAATGTAATAGATGCTAATGTTTGATTCTCATTGTTTATGGGTACATTTTCTTTAGCTTCAATCGCTTGGTGCAAACCTTCTGACCAACGACGACCTGGCATAATACGACCAGTAAACTCATCAACAATGATAACTTCATTATCAGCGACAATATAATCTACATCTTTTTTAAATAAAGCATGACCTCTTAAAGAAGCATTCAAATAATGCATTAATCGTATGTTGGCAGCGTCATAAAGACTAGTGCCTTCGGTTAATAAGCCATGCTCCAGCATTAAGCTTTCAACACGTTCATGACCCGCTTCAGTTAAATAAACCTGACGCGTTTTCTCATCTACGGTGTAGTCACCAGGTTGATCGTCACTTTCTTGTAATTTTAGTAAAGGAATAACAGCATTAGCTTTAATATAAATTTCAGTACTTTCTTCAGTAGGGCCAGAAATAATTAAAGGGGTTCTCGCCTCATCAATTAAAATCGAATCAACCTCATCAACAATAGCAAAACTTAAATCACGTTGTACTTTTTGATCCAAACTAAATGCCATATTGTCACGCAGATAATCAAAACCAAATTCGTTATTCGTACCGTAGGTGATATCAGCCGCATAAGCATCCCGTCTAGCTTCATGCTCTAACTGACTCACAATAACCCCGGTACTTAAACCAAGAAAGCCATACAACTTACCCATCCACTCAGCATCACGTTTAGCTAAATAATCATTAACCGTGACAACATGGACGCCTTTACCGGGTAAGGCATTGAGGTAAGCGGCTAGTGTAGCCATTAAAGTTTTACCTTCACCAGTCTTCATCTCGGCAATTTTGCCATCATGAAGCATCATGCCACCGATAAACTGCACATCAAAATGACGCATGTTAAAAACACGCGATGAAGCTTCTCTGACTGCAGCGAACGCTTCGGGTATCAGACTGTCTAAAGATTCACCTTGTGCCAAGCGATCACGGAACTCTTGTGTTTTAGCTTTCAAAGCTTCATCAGACAAATTTTCAAATTCAGAAGCTAAAGCATTGATCTTTTTGACCAGCTTTTTTTTCTTATTTACTAGCCTATCGTTACGGCTCCCTACAACAAGTTTAACTAGCTTACCCAGCATGGTATTTTTCCGGTGTTAATTTAGTGATTGATTGAGTCAAAGTGCTTGATTATATACTGTATAGGCCTTTAGATACAGCTAAAAACAATTTGAATACATGCTTAATAGAAACTACGCCTGGGTTCTTTTAAGAAAATACAAGGCCAATAGCAGTACAACAAAACTCGGCGCAAATGCCATTAATGCGGGATTCATATCGTAAATTAAACCTAAATGCCCTACTGTCTTATCTAAGATGTTAAATCCCATGCCAATGATGACTCCAATCATCATTCTTTCACCAACGCTCACACCCCTTTTAATACCTATAACAAAAGGAGTTGCTAATAAGAGCATGATAAACGTAACTAATGGATTGACCACGCGCCCCCAAAAAGCTAATTCATATACATGCGATTTCTGATGATTTGTTTTCAAAAATGAGATGTAGCCTGCCAAATCAACCATTGATAAATTATTAGGTAATACAGTGACAATCTTTAATAAATTAGGTGCAATTGAAGACTTCCATAACTGACCATCAATGTTAATTGAGGTCATTTGCTCAATAGAAATTTCAGAACTAACGACATGATTCAATTTCCATTCTTGATTACCTAAAAATAAGGCTTGATCGACATGCGTCGTTTTATGCAAATGCCCATTATCATCCAATTCGTAAATAACTAAATCAGCCAAATCACCATCGCCAAGCACTTTCTTAATATTAATAAAAGTTTTACCTTCACGAAACCAAACACCCTGTTCAGAACTTGTAATCGATTGACCTGCTTGAGCAGAAACTCTTAACATATGTGCCGCACGCTGAGAACCAGGTGCGATAAACTCACCGACAATTAGTGTAATACCCACTAAGAAACAACCAGCTAACATTACTGCTTTGATAATACCAAAAATTGATAAGCCTGCAGCTCGCATGGCTATTAACTCTCGATTATTACCCATTGAACCTAGCACGAAAAGACTACCTAATAATGCAGAAGCAGGCAATAACTCATAAAACACACCTGGAGAAGTCAGCAATAAATAATACAATATTTCATTTATTCCATAATAACCCTCACCTAAATGCTTAAGCTCATCAGTAAAAGTAAATAAATTAAACAACGTCAATAAAATGATTTGAGTTATAACAGCACCTTTCAGAACTTCAAATACAATATATCTACTTAAAACTTTCACTTAAAAACCCGCGCATTAAAATTCATTTTTATCCATTGCCATCCTGCCAGTCTCACGATTAATACACCACCTAAAGTAACCAAAATTAAATTAACCACGGACGCACCTAGCCAAAACGGCAGGGTGTGATTTTCTATCATACTTTGACTAATTCGCAATAAATTCCCATAACTAAAATAAATTAAAAAACCCATAAACATATTGCCATAAACGCCACCTCGAGGTGATACCTGCGCTAAAGGCAATCCAATTAAAGATAATAAAAGCGCCCCAATTGGAATGGCAAAACGTCTATGTAACTCTGTTTTATTAAAAAGTATGGCATTATCAAGTAACCTACTAAGTGTATGAGCATGTCGATTAAACTTTGATGCTACAGTTTTATCTTCTATTCTTACGGCATACTCATCAAATTTTTCGATGACATAATTTAGGTCTCCTGGCCTACCCTTTATTTGCTCGCCTTTACCAAAAAAAATAAAACGCCCATCCGGTGTTTCTTTAATGATTGCTGTCTGTGAATTAATAACACCTACCGTATCTTTTTCAGTATTTTGTAAAAAAACATTATTCAATACACCATCATCATTAATATTTTCAACGTATAAAACCAAATCTCCATTTTTGTATTCACTAAACTTACCCGCAGAAATACCTCTCACATCTGCAGTTTCTTCTCCTTGTTTAATGATTAAATCTACTTGAGCTTCCGCCCATGGCGCAATATAAAGTGATAACACGGCACCCAAGGTAATGACAGGCACCAATAATATAAAAACAGATTTATACAGAGTAAATACACCTGCCCCAGCAGAGGCAATAGCAGACATTTCTTGATCTCTATACATCCGACCGAAAACCATAAGTACAGTCATAAATAAAGCAGGAGGGAATAGTTCTGCAGAAGTAATAATAGTTTTATAAGATAAAATACTTAATAAAGAATCATTTGAAATCATACCTGCAACCGCTTGATCTAATATCCTAATAAAACCACGGCTAACAATAATAATAACTAAAACAAGTAAAACAGAAGATAAAGTCTTGAATAACTCATAGACAATCATTTTATCCAAAACAGTAAACCATTTTCTTTCAGGAATCTTCAAACTTTTATCTCGCACACTAAACATTTACAAACACTCTAAATTACAGCCATTAATTAAATTTTATCACAGCAAAAATAGGTTAAGCCGGTTATAACCCAAATATTATTTCACCATACAGATCACCGCTTAGGGGCAAATAACCCAACATAAGGTTGATTTAACCCTCAGAAAATAAACACATGTTCATCAACTCAAAATAAATTCAATTTATTACGTTTAAGAATCAAACAACTAACCCGACCATAGTAACTGGCATAATAATAGCTAAGAATTATAAAAATATTAAAACCAACTCAATCAACGAGGAATTCTATGAGTAATAATTCTATTTCTATAGTGCCGAAAACTGGCATAGACGGCTTAAAAGAAAACTGGCGTAGTGACTTGTTATCGGGTTTTCTAGTCTTTCTTATTGCATTACCTCTCTGCCTTGGCATATCAGTAGCCTCAGGTTTCCCACCTTCCGCAGGCATTATTACAGCTATTATCGGAGGCATGTTAGTTTCACGTATCAATGGCTCATTTGTAACTATTAATGGCCCAGCGGCTGGATTAATTGTTGTTGTATTAGGTGCTGTCGAGGAATTAGGTCAAGGTGATCTAGTTGCAGGTTACCATTACGCATTGGCTGCCATTGTAGTTGCCAGCGCTATTCAAGTTTTATTAGGTCTCTTTAAAGCCGGTCGGTTAAGCTCTTTCTTTCCTGCGTCGGTAGTTCATGGGATGTTAGCAGCCATTGGTATTATCATCATGGCAAAGCAAATTCATGTTATGTTAGGCCAAGCCCCTATCAAAGGTAGCAGTATTTTATCGACGATTGCCCAAGTTCCAAACAGCCTATTCAATCCAACCTATGAAATTGCAATTATTGGACTAACTGGCTTAGCCATTTTAATTGCATGGACATTTATAAAAAATCCAACTATCAAAAAAATACCGGCACCGTTAATAGTTGTTTTAGTAGGCATTGCTTTAGCAAAATATTTTGGCTTAGACCAAGAACATACCTATACGTTTTTCGAAAACGCACCAGAACAAACGGTTGGCCCTAAATATTTAGTCGCTATTTCCAATAACTTCATTTCCAGCTTTGCTTTTCCTGATTATTCAAAAATTGGCACCTTAGAATTTTGGGAAGCCGTTATCAGCATCAGTTTAGTAGGTAGTTTAGAGAGTTTATTAAGTGCAATGGCCGTTGATAAGTTAGATCCTTATAAACGTCATGCTAATCTTGATAAAGATTTAACAGCAGTGGGTATCGGTAACCTAGTCTCTGGCTTGATTGGTGGCTTACCCATGATTGCAGAAATAGTACGTAGTTCTGCGAATGTAAATAATGGCGCTAAAACCCAGTGGGCAAACTTTTTTCACGGCTGTTTCTTATTATTATTCGTCGTTTTATTCCCTCAAATAATTCATAGCATCCCCTACGCTGCCTTAGCCGCATTATTAGTTTTTACTGGCTTTAGATTAGCCTCACCTTCGTCATTCACACATGTTGCGCATATTGGTAGAGAGCAGTTAATTTTGTTTGTTGTAACCATTATTGGTGTATTAGCAACCGATTTATTAGTGGGTGTATTTATGGGTATCGGTGCGAAATTTGTTATTCATATTTACCGTGGTGTTTCATTTATCCAATTATTTAAAATCAATTACACTATCAATAGAACTTCTAACGGCGACGTCGTAGTTACTATTCTTGGCTCAGCAATCTTTTCTAATTTCTTAAAACTTAAAACTGAATTAGCAACCTTAGAAAGTGGCAGAACCATTACTTTTAAACTTGATCAAGCCTATCTAATTGACCACACGGTCATGGAATACTTTCATGATTTTGAGCACAATTATAAAGAACAAGGTGGGAACTGTGTATTTGAAGGCTTAAAACTACACGAGTCTTATTCTGAGCATCCATTAGCCGTACGCAGACTTAAAAGCTAAGTCCACACCCTAATATATCTTCTAAACATAGCGTTATCTAACCCAAACAAGATAACGCTATGATAGTCAAATATTGATACCTATGAATAAAACAACACAAACTCACAAAATATTAGCGTTAATATTAATAATGCTTCCTACACTGACAAATCCGGTGAAAGCAGCGCCCGTCATGCAAGACGATTTACTCCAAGATGCCGGTAGTTGGTTACAAGTCGTGGCAGAAGGTAGCTTAAAAACAGCTGACCCAAAGTTAGAAAAAGTACGACTCTGGGTAGAAGGACAATCCCGTTGGGATGATGATTGGAACCATTGGTACCAAGGTATGGC
>CAIXDX010000043.1 GCA_903918335.1 uncultured Methylococcaceae bacterium
GGACCCCCCGTTATAGGCAAGTCTAAGCCGTTTTTAATAGTAAATCGCATAGTTAATAAGCCTACTCTCCAAACAATTTGTGGCGAACCCAACCTCTTGTTAAACATCATTGGTACAAAAGGTGCATTAAGAAGTAATACGGTTGCATTACACCATAATTTAGATGTTTTCTCAATGCCACATTTAGCGGCAGATAGTATCCAGATTGTAAATAAAAGTTTTATTTAACTAAAAAAAACAGAAGCAAAAATTGTCACCAAAATAACGAAGCTCAATGATATGTAAAAATTTTATTCAAATTGAAGGGACAGAGCCAAATATCTCATTACTTTTAAAGCCGCCACTTCAAGAGTCTCTCCAAAAGCAACTACACCATCTTCATGCCCTAACATAGTAAATAGTGATGTTTCGCTTAAAAATTCCGAATGATATAAGCGTGCAACTTCATTGGCCATTTGCACTGTTCCATAAGGAATTTCTGCAGAAATATGCGGCAACTGTAGTATTTTAGTATGTCGCCAGATCGTTGGACTGTGCACGTGAATCACGGCATTAATATTCATATCAAGCTGGTATAAGCTTGCATGTGTTAACGATTCTGAAGAAGGCTGATAGAAACCGATTGAACGCAAATAATTTTGCTGAATATCAGCTTCAAGCACTAACGCCATTTGCTGACGTGTTATTGAATCAAACATCCCTGTTTGACTGCCAGTAATTACAAATTGATGGCTAATATTATCTAAACGTTGACTGATATTACCAAATCCTAGGCCATCGTAGCGGTCAGAATCCTGTCCTATTAAACCTAGCTTAAATAATACTGTTCGCCAAGCATTTAATGAGTGAATAGAAAAATTTAAATTTATTGCCTGCTGCGTATGATTGAGACAATATTTAATAATTCCCTCTACATCTGACACACTTACTTAACCAAGGACTTGGGCTAAATTACCTTTATCTTCCAGCCAAACTTTTCGATCTGATGAGCGTTTTTTTGCTAGCAACAAATCCAATTGATCAGTCGTATCATCATTTTCAGCAATCGTTAATTGCACCAAGCGACGCGTATCTGGATTCATAGTGGTTTCGCGCAATTGACTAGGATTCATTTCACCCAAACCTTTAAAGCGCTGCACATTAACAACACCTTTAAGCTTTTCGATTTTGATTCGATCCAAAACGCCTTGCCTTTCTGACTCATCCAGCGCGTAAAAGACCCGTTTACCAACATCTATACGATACAAAGGCGGCATTGCTACAAACACATGCCCTTCCCTTACCAACGCCGTAAAATGCTGATAAAACAATGCACAAATCAAAGTAGCAATATGATTTCCATCCGAATCTGCATCCGCTAAAATGCACACTTTACCGTAACGCAATCCTTGTAAATCATTTGTACCTGGCTCTATCCCTAAAGCCACAGCGATATCATGAACCTCTTGTGAGGCCATGACTTGATTGGACTCTACTTCCCATGTATTTAAAATCTTACCGCGTAAAGGCATAATCGCTTGAAAGTCCCTTTCACGCGCTTGCTTTGCAGACCCCCCGGCTGAATCACCTTCCACTAAGAACAATTCTGTTCTTGCAATATCTTGCGCTGAACAATCCGCCAACTTCCCTGGCAAGGCAGGACCTGCCGTTATCTTCTTACGGACTATCTTTTTATTAGATCGTAATCTTTTTTGCGCACTTGAGATAACTATTTCGGCTATTTTTTCGCCTTGAGTAGGATTCTGATTCAACCATAAACTAAAACTATCTTTTGCTACTCCCGAAATAAAAGTGACACACTCGCGTGAACTTAAGCGCTCTTTTGTTTGACCTGAGAACTGAGGATCTTCTAATTTAACAGACAGCACATAATGACAATTTTCCCAGACATCTTCAGGTGCAACCTTAACGCCCCGTGGCAAAATGCCACGAATATCGCAAAACTCACGCATGGCTTCTGTTAAGCCTGCACGCAATCCATTCACGTGAGTGCCGCCTTGCGCAGTGGGCACTAAATTCACATAACTTTCATTAAGTATTTCAGCTGGATTTTCCAGAGCCCAAACCAAACCCCATTCCACAGCCTCATGTTTACCCGTCACATCTCCCATAAAAGGTTGCTCTGGAAAAAAATCAATATCACCTATTCTATCGAGCAAATATTCTTCTAAACCATTTTGGTAGCACCATTCATAGGCCTCATTCGAATGTTCATCTTTTAAGCTTATTTTTAAACCAGGACACAAAACAGCCTTAGCTCTTAAGACATGTTTTAATTTAGTGACCGATATCTTGCTAGAATCAAAGTATTTTTCATTCGGCCAAAACCGCACCAAGGTACCAGTATTATTTTTACCTACAGTACCCGTTTCGGTAAGATCACTCGTCTTGTCACCATCTGCATAAGAAATAGCGTAAACCTTACCGTTACGCTTCACTTCAACTTCTAATTTAACCGATAAGGCATTTACAACAGACACCCCTACGCCATGTAAACCACCCGAAAACTGATAATTCTTATTAGAGAACTTACCGCCCGCATGTAACTGCGTAAGAATAACTTCAACACCCGGAATACCCTGTTCAGGATGAATATCCACAGGCATACCGCGGCCATCATCAGAAACTAAAACAGAACCATCTTTGTAGATAACCACATCAATGGCTTTAGCAAAGCCCGCCATCGCCTCGTCGACACTGTTATCAACGACTTCTTGAACAAGATGATTAGGACGCGTGGTGTCCGTATACATACCCGGACGTTTTTTGACAGGATCTAGACCGCTTAAAACTTCAATGGCAGCCGCATTATATTCAGCACTCATTATTAATTACTGTATGGGGTTCTGTTTAAAATGAACTTTTGCTTCATCCCAGAAAAAATCTAACTCTGTTAATTCACACTCTTTTAAAGAACGACCTGAGGCCGCAATTTGTTGCTCAATATATTGAAATCTTCGGGTAAACTTTTTAGTACTTTCTTTAAGAGCTATCTCTGGATTTACTTTTAAATGTCTAGCCAAATTAACCGCCACTAACAGTAAATCACCCACTTCTTCCTGAATATGCGCTTGATCACCCGATTGCCAAGCTTCTTTAATCTCATCTAATTCTTCTAGGACTTTATCGAATACCGGCCCCGGCTCTGTCCAATCAAAGCCGTGTTGTGCGGCTCTATCTTGAATTTTTTCACATTCCATTAAAGCAGGTAAATTGGCTGCCACACCTGACAAGGCACTTTCCGTTGCCTCTTTAGCCTTTTCTTGACGCTCTAATGCTTTTGCGGCTTCCCAAGCTTGATGTCGCTCTGCATCATTCGCAAATACCACATCAGAAAACACATGGGGATGTCTGCGTATCAATTTATCACTGATGCCCGCAGACACATCTTCGAAATTAAAATGCCCTTGCTCTTGGGCAATTTGAGAATGAAACACAACTTGTAATAACAAATCACCCAACTCTAACTTTAAATCTTCTAAGTCATTGCGCTCAATAGCATCAACCACTTCATAAGCTTCTTCAATTAAATAGGGTATTAAACTTTTAAAGTCTTGTTTTATATCCCAAGGGCATCCGTCTTCAGGTCGTCGCAAACGCGACATAAGCTCTAAAAGTTGCTGGGTATTTTTCAACATGCAGAATACAAAAAACTAGAATGAATAACCAAAATTCTCATGAAAACGCTGTTTAAAATCAGCCATAGTGATAGCATGATTTTGAGTACCATTATGTTCAATCTTAATAGCGCCCATTAATGAAGCGATTCTGCCGGTAATTTCCCAATCAAATTCGTTCATCAAACCATACAATAAACCCGCACGATAAGCATCTCCACAACCCGTAGGATCTAATACTGCATGGGGCTTAGCCGCAGGAATAATAATACATTGGCCATCGGTATATATTTTTGAACCATGTGCCCCTAGTGTAATAATTAATGCATCAACACGCTCTGCAATTTGCTCCAAACTTAAACCTGTACGCTCTTGCATTAACTCAGATTCATAATCATTTAAAGTGACGTAATTAGCTTGATCGACAAAGGTCAATAACTCAGCCCCATCAAACATCGGCATACCTTGACCCGGATCAAATATAAAAGGGATACCTAATTCAGCAAATTGTTCAGCATGTAACTGCATCCCTTCTTTACCATCCGGTGAAACAATACCAATGCTTATATCAGCATTAGCAGGAATGGCATTCAAATGCGAAAAACTCATCGCGCCAGGGTGAAACGCCGTAATCTGATTACCATCTTGGTCAGTGGTTATATAAGCTTGACCTGTGTACTGATTATCCAAAATATGAATATATTCAGTAGACAAGCGATTTTGATTTAGCCACTGACTATACGGCTCAAAGTCATGCCCCACGACTGCCATTATTTGAGCATCTTCACCTAATAGATTAAGATTATAAGCAATGTTACCTGCACAACCACCGTATTCACGACGTAACACGGGCACTAAGAAAGAGACATTTAAAATATGCACCTTTTCTGGCAATATATGGTTTTTAAATTGATCGTGAAACACCATAATGGTGTCGTAGGCCATAGATCCGCAGATTAAAGCGCTCATATATAGATTTTCCTTATATTAAAATTAATGCCCAAGTCGTTGCCGCCCAAGCTAAAGACAACATTACCGCAGCCGAACCAATGTCTTTCGCCCGCCCAGATAACTCATGATGTTCAAAACCGACCCTATCAACTACCGCTTCAACAGCAGAATTGAGTAATTCAACCAACATGACCAAAACAATACTACCGATTAATAAAACCTTTTCTATTGCAGTATGCCCCAGCCAGATCGCAATGGGAGTTGATATTACAAAAAGAATGACTTCTTGTCTAAAGGCTTCTTCATGTGTCCATGTTGCTTTAAATCCCGCAACTGAAAAATAACACGCGTTGATTAAGCGTTTTAAACCCTTTGCATTTTGATTTGCCATATTATGTTCTACTTGTTAAAAGTGATTAAAAACAAAGATCATACTCATGAAATATGAAAATTTGTTGACTACTCATCATTAGAACTTATTCTGAGATATGTTTTTGATAACCCTCAGCGTCCATTAATGCATCTAAGCCAGATAAATCATCGGCTTTTACACAAAAAATCCAAGTCGTATAAGGATGATCGTTAATCGCTTCGGGTTCGTTACCTAATAATATGTTTGTAGCCACTATTTCACCTGAGACCGGACTGTATAAATCTGAGGCTGTTTTTACCGACTCAACAACTGCACATTGCTCATTAGCGGTTACTTTACGACCGATTTCTGGTAATTGTACATAAACTAAATCACCCAGTTGATCTTGCGCAAAATCAGTAATACCCACACGTATAAGATTATCGTCTTCTACACTGACCCATTCATGCGACTGGGCATATTTAAAATTGCTTGGTAAATTACTCATTGTTAAATCTCATAAAATGTATGCAAAAAATGGCGAGAACCTAGTTTAACTGAACTAAAAGATAAAGGATTCTTGAACCTTAATCATTGAGGAATTAGACTATCAATAAATATATAGTACCAAACATAATAAAATGATGCCTGAGATACTGATCTATAGCTCCACAATTTGCCCCTATTGCCTGATGGCTAAACGCCTACTTGATAAAAAAGGAGTCACTTACACAGAAATTAATGTGGATCGTGAACCCGGTCAACGGGAAATCATGATGCAACGCACTAAACGTCGTACTGTCCCACAAATTTACATAGGTGATTACCATGTTGGGGGGTTTGATGACCTGCATCACCTAGATCAACAACATAAATTAGATGATTTACTCAAAACTACTAACTAATGATGTCAGACTTTCAAATCACTATTAAATCGCCTTGTATTGGTCTGTGTTCCTTGAATGTAGATAAGATCTGCCTAGGGTGCTATCGTAGCTTAGAGGAAATAGGTACTTGGTTACAACTAGATAATCAATCCAAAACACAAATTCTTGCTAACTGCCACAACAGAAAAGCTGTCTTAGATAATGACTAAAAAATTTGAAATTATCGAACATGAAATTGTTTATTCGGGTTTTTTTCGTATGGAAAAATTTCGATTAAAACACACGCTCTTTGCCGGTGGCTGGAGTAATGAAATCAGCCGAGAAGTGTTCAGCCGAGGCTGTGGCGTAGCCGTTATCTTATATGACCCCCACACAGATCAGGTGGTTTTAATTGAGCAAATTCGTGCCGGTGCCTTAATTAGGCCCCATCGTGCATGGTTAGTAGAGATTGTTGCGGGAGGTGTTGAACCGGGCGAAACGACTGCCGAAGTCGCACACCGAGAAACCTTAGAAGAAACCGGCTGTAAACTAGAAGCGCTGCACTTCATTAATGAGTTTTACACGACCCCCGGCGGCGTATCAGAGCGCATCAGTTTATTTTGTGGCAAAGTAGATAGTACTCAAATAGAAGGAATTCATGGCTTAGACCATGAAGACGAAGATATATTAGTCCACTGTGTACCCTTTGATAAAGCTTACCAAATGGTAGAAAGCAACGAAATTGAATCAGCTATACCTATCATAGCTATTCAATGGTTGGCTTTAAATAAACAAAAAATAAAAGATAAATGGCTAGATTAAGTGTGATTAATGATAAAAGTAACTTTCAAATACTTTTATTACTGACGCTCGTTACGCTTGCTGGCTGCTCAACAGTCCAAGAGAAAGAGCCACAACCCCTTGTTATTAAGCCCCCTACTCCTGCCGTAAAGTATGCTTTAAGCTTACAAGGCACCCCCTACAACTATGGCAGTGACAACCCTAAACAAGGCTTTGATTGCAGTGGTTTTGTTAAACATGTCTATGAACAACAAGGCATAAAACTACCTCGCAGTGCTTATGATATGGCCCTGTCTTTACCCACCGTTGAAAAACAAAAAATCCAAGCGGGTGATTTAGTGTTTTTTGATGTCAATGGTAAACCCTATTCACATGTGGGTATTTACATCAAAGACGATCAATTTATACATGCGCCCAGCGAGAGAACAGGTCGAGTATTAATTTCCACGCTTAGAAACAACTATTGGCAAAGGCATTATCATGGTGCCAGACGACCAAACAAATAATTTATTTATTTATTTATTGTCAACAGTATTCATTGACAGTCTCGACGGCTAAAACACATTAAAGCTTTAAGCTAAGGGATTATCGCTTTAGTTTGGGTAACGAAAGTTTTAGTTCCATACATTATAACGAGCGTATCACCAGTCGGAGCTTTGGTTACCCACATTAAAGACAGAATTGTATAAACCTAAGATTTAATGTTATGAACCTAAGATTAGGTTACTCATAATAAAAGCTTCGGTTATAAAACCCCTTAATATACATCACAAACTGTCGCATGCGTTTCATAACATACAAGTAATTAAGTCATGGCGATAGGCAAAAGAAATAGTAAAATGCAACTTAAAGCGTTTTAATTGAACTGACTTTATCAACAAACCACCACCCTTTATGGATAAAAAGACCTTAAGCGAGTCGGATAGTTGTGCTAAATACATCATCCCAGCGATTGATAAATCTTAGAGAATATTACTAACGCAAATTCTCATGTTACGTACACATGGCATAAAACGACAATTCCTCAATGTTTTAGTATAATAGAGTCCCTTAATAAACCTTATCCGTTTTTGGAACATAAATGCCCGCTGTTGTCGTTTGCGCCTTATACAAATTTGTTACCCTCGAAAATTACCAAGATCTACGCAGCCCTCTGCATGCTGAAATGGAAAAACTGGATATCCGAGGCACCTTATTACTGGCTAATGAGGGTATCAATGGCACTATTGCCGGCACTGAACAAGGCATCAAGCAGTTGTTGGCTTGGTTACAAACTGACCCGCGTCTTAACGAAATTGATTACAAATTATCGCTTACAGACGAAATGCCATTTAACCGCACCAAGGTAAAACTTAAAAAAGAAATTGTAACCATGGGTATAGATGGCATCGATCCAAAACAAGTGGTCGGTACTTATGTCGATCCATTGGACTGGAATGCCTTAATTTCTGATCCTGAAGTCATCTTGATTGACACCCGTAATGACTATGAATTTACGGTTGGTACTTTTAAAAATGCCATCAATCCCAACACCGAAAGTTTTCGCGAGTTTCCTGCTTATATTAAGCAGAACTTAAACCCTGAGCAGCATAAAAAAGTAGCGATGTTCTGCACTGGTGGTATACGGTGCGAGAAATCAACGGCCTATTTAAAAGAACAAGGTTTCGAAGAGGTCTACCATCTAAAAGGTGGTATTTTAAAATACTTAGAAGTCGTACCAGAAGAACAAACCTTATGGCAAGGTGAATGTTTTGTATTTGATGATCGAGTCACCGTCAATCATCAATTAGAAAAAGGGCAATATGATCAATGTAACGCGTGTCGATTGCCGATAACAGAAGCAGATAAAGCCAGTGAACATTATGAACAAGGCGTTAGTTGTCCACACTGCTATGACAAAGTAACTGCCGAACAAAAAGTCCGTTTTATGGAACGCGAAAAGCAAATTGCCTTAGCACATCAACGGGGTGAAACGCATATCGGCAAAGACGCCGCCAAAATATTAGCGGATAAACGCGCTGCAAAAATCAAAAAGCAACAAGTCATGCAACAACAGCAATAGACCGAGAGTCTCTCTGGCTTTTTATTCGTTTTCTGTTAAATCAGGTTATAATATTTACAACTGTTTGATAGACCACCTTAATTTGCGTATAAAAATACCGCTCACGAAATTTAAACTGTTGTTAGTGGCCACATTAAAGCCAAGACAACAGTAATCCCTATGATTTACCTCGATAAAATATGACACAAAAACTATATATTCAAACCAATGGTTGCCAAATGAACGAATACGATTCCGATAAAATGCGGGATGTATTAGAAGCTTCACATGGTTTTGAATTAACCGATGACCCAAAACAAGCCGATGTTTTATTATTAAACACCTGTTCCATTCGTGAAAAGGCCCAAGAAAAAGTCTTTTCTGCACTAGGTAAATGGCGAAAAATTAAAGACAAACGTCCTAACGTCATCATCGGTGTCGGTGGCTGTGTAGCGAGTCAAGAAGGTGGAGCCATCCAAAAACGAGCTCCTTTCGTCGATATGGTTTTTGGCCCACAAACATTACATCGCTTACCACAGTTACTAGATCAAGTCCGTAATCAACATAAGGCGGTCATTGACGTTTCTTTCCCAGAAATTGAAAAATTTGATGCCTTGCCGGAGCCTCGTGCAGAGGGTCCTAAAGCTTTCGTTTCTGTGATGGAAGGTTGTAGTAAATATTGCTCATTTTGTGTAGTGCCTTATACAAGAGGCGAAGAAATTAGCCGACCATTAAATGATGTTATCGCAGAAATAACGACTCTAGCTAAACAAGGTGTTAGGGAAATAAATTTACTCGGCCAAAATGTAAATGCCTATCGGGGTTTAATGGATGATGGAGATATTGCAGACTTTTCATTATTATTACACTTTGTGGCTGCCATTGATGGCATTGATCGCTTGCGTTTTACCACTTCCCACCCGGTTGAATTTACAGACAGCTTAATAGAGGCGTTTGCTGAACTTCCGCAATTAGTCGATCATTTACATTTACCTGTTCAAAGTGGTTCTGACGGTATTCTTAAAATGATGAAACGAGGACATACCGTTGCCGACTACAAAGAAACCATTAGAAAACTGAGAGAGATACGCCCTAATATCAGTTTATCTTCTGACTTTATTATCGGTTTTCCAGGTGAAACTGATGAACAATTTGAAGAAACCATGGCCTTTATTAATGAAATTGGTTTCGACTTATCCTTCAGTTTTATCTACAGCGCCAGACCTGGTACTCCGGCAGCTGATTTACCTGACGATGTACCCGCAGAAGTTAAAAAATTGCGCTTAGAACGCTTTCAAAACCGCATTAACGAAATGGCGAATACCATTTCGAATAACATGATTGGTACCGTACAACGCGTTTTAGTCGAAGGACAATCTAAGAAAAATCCATTACAAATGCAAGGTCGAACAGAAAACAACCGTGTAGTAAACTTTATTGGTCACCCTCGCCTTGCGGGCCATTTTGTAGATGTTTTAATCGCAGAAGCACTTCCCAATTCTTTAAGAGGCCGTATAGTAGAGGCATCAATAGATAAAATTATCAATCAAACAGAATTCGCCTCATGATCTCACAGGAAATAGCTTTACTCCCCGCAGATAACGATCGACTCTCTAATTTTTGCGGCGAATTAGATGTTCATTTAAGACAAATTGAAAAAAGATTACAAGTTGAAATTGCTAACCGAGGTAATCAATTTAAAATCAGCGGCCCAAAAGAAACAGTTAAGGCCACCTGTGCCTTATTACAAAAACTTTTTGATCATACCGCCCAAGAAGAATTAACTGCGGAAGCCATCCATTTAGCCATGCAAGATGCTTCCATTGAAGAACTTCTAGCTACATCAACGCAAGAACCAGAGAAAGAAGTGGCCATTAAAACCAAATTTGGTTTAATTAAAGGCCGCGGGCAAAACCAACAGAACTACTTAAAGAAAATACAAAGCCATGATATTAATTTTGGCGTAGGGCCTGCAGGTACCGGTAAAACTTATTTAGCAGTGGCCTGTGCTATTGATGCACTCTTAAAAGAACAAGTCAGAAAAATAATATTGGTCAGACCCGCTGTAGAAGCGGGTGAAAAACTCGGTTTTTTACCCGGCGATATGGCGCAAAAGGTAGATCCTTATTTACGCCCCCTTTATGATGCCTTATATGAGATGTTAGGCTTTGAGCGTGTCGAAAAAATGCTAGAAAAAGGTATGATTGAAGTAGCCCCCCTCGCCTTTATGCGTGGCCGTACCTTAAATGATGCTTTCATTATTCTTGATGAGGCACAAAATACCACCACTGAACAAATCAAAATGTTCCTGACCCGTGTAGGCTTTGGCTCAACAGCCGTTATTACGGGCGACATTACGCAGATTGATTTACCCTCAGCTAAAATGTCTGGGCTTAGCCATGTACTTGAAGTACTCAAAGATATTGACGGCATTAGCTTTACATTTTTTGCAGTGAGAGACGTTGTAAGACACCCTTTAGTACAACGTATCGTTTCTGCTTATGAGGCTTATGACCTTAAGAATAAAACTGAACAATGAATTGGCTAGAAATTCAAACTGAAAGTACAGCCAGCAATCTTCCCTCAGAAGCTCAACTCCAAGCATGGGTAGATATCGCTCTTAAAGAGTATGGCAAAGAATCTGAGCTCGTTATTCGCATCGTAGATATTGAAGAAAGCACTGAACTCAACGAGCACTATCGTCAAAAAACGGGGCCTACTAATATTTTAAGCTTCCCGTTTGAAGCACCAGAACATATCAAAATTGATCTTTTAGGTGACCTTGTAGTTTGTGCACCCGTGCTTGAAAAAGAAGCCCTGGAGCAACAAAAAACTTTACATGACCATTGGGCTCACATCATTATTCATGGTGTACTGCATCTGTTAGGCTATGATCACATCGTAGATAATGAAGCCCAAATCATGGAAGAAAAAGAAACTCAGTTACTGAAAGAATTAAACATTACTAACCCTTATTTACAGGAAACCATTGCATGAGCGACGACCAACCTCCGAGTACTACCGCCCCTCGAAAGCGCTGGGTAGAGAAATTAAGCCAAATATTTTCTGGCGAACC
>CAIXDX010000044.1 GCA_903918335.1 uncultured Methylococcaceae bacterium
CCTTTAAACGCACACCACGACCAAATAACTGAATGATTTGTGAGCCTTCGCTACGCCCGACTCGCATTAAACCCAACGTGCTTACCCGCCAACAATCCCAACCTTCAACAAATTTCTTAGCCCCTATCAATAAATTGATGGAGGATGAGGATTCTTTAACACTGGCAAATTGAGCCGCGATAAAATCACTATCATCAACCATGATTTGCGGGCAGTTTCCTTTGGTGCATTCCTCTTCAACGTGTTTGGCAAGACCTAACGCATCACCGACATTAATCAAGCCAAAATGTTGATCACCGTTGCCTGCTTTTAACAACAGTTCGCCGCTATCACCTTTTAAACGCAATAACTGCAACTGACCACCGGCACGATTGTTAAACAGGCTTTCTAAAATATCGGCATGAATCTCGGCAGGCTTTTCGCCCTTGTGCAGGCGTTGGCGTAAAAACAAGAATGCACCGTGAAAAATATCGTGCCCCGCGTTATCCAGCAAACCGGTGGCAGTGCCATCCTTGTTTAGCAAGGTATCGATTGCCTGAATGGCGGCATTAGGTTTTTCAAGAAAGTGGGCAATAAAACCCAATACGCGCACAATGTCAGACACCGTTTCCTGGTCAGCACCTTTACTGGCCGATGCTTTGGATACACTGGAGCCAACAAACACCCAGAGCGGTTTTTCAATATTGTAAGCGGCATATTCCGATTTACGTTCCCGATACAAACGCAATTGCTGGTAAAACCCTAACAAACAGGCGGTCAAATAGATAAATTCGTGATCGGCTTGGGATTTGGGGATATTGAAGATACGGTAATCTTTGCCGTAGCCATCTTCGTAAAAATACCGATACGAATAATCAAACAGCACGGCCTTGGCATAGCTTTCTTCAATTCTGGCATTATTAGCCGCTTTAACCGCCTCTTTAAAGGTTGCTGAATATTCAAAGGCAAAGCCTTTTTCCACCAGGCGTTCCCGTTGTTTCATCCAACCTTCTTCGTCGGATTTACCCATGCCGCGATGACCTTCATCCACCAAAATCAGGTTTTGATCTCCCAAATTACGGGTGGCAATCGAGTTAGGGCCGTCTTTTTCACCCAGTTTGGTGATTTCAATAAAATCAATGCGGGTTAAATGACCGTAATCACTACTAAAAATTCCACTGGTCGAGCCAATAGCATTGTTATCCAACATCAGGCGTGAGACTTCTATACCGCTCTGGAGCAATTCTTGTTCATGTTGACTGCTTAAACCCTCATTCGGGGTAATCAACAAAGTACGTGATACAGCATCATGCTGCCCCGCTTCCTTGGCATAGTGCGCAAACTGGCGGTAATTAACGTGCATCACCAAGGTTTTACCCGAGCCGGTGGCGTTTTGCAGGCAAAGTTTATTTAACTCTTCCAAGCTGTATTCGCTAATGCCCGTAAACATAGGCAGTTTGCGACTCGCCCAATGCGCGTTAAATTGCCGGACATAGTCATTCAACTGTTCCAATAGTTTTTCGCGGTCAGAAAAATACTGGTGCAGGTAAATTTCAGCGAACAACAGCGATAGCCATTGGTAATACTTCCACTCAATCGGCCGCTCTCTGCCTTCGTTTAGCCATTGGGTATGGTTGACAATATTTTGCTCATAGTGCAACAAGGCATCCGGATTCAATGCCGCATGGGGTTGCCAATTGAGTTTTAATTGCTGGTAAAAAAAATGCAGATTGTCGGTATCCAATCCTTCACGGCAATCACGTAATTGTTTAGCCAGTAACTGCATCGGGCGCACTTCGCGGTTGCCGTCTTTATGGATGGCAAAAGTGTCCACACCAAACAGTGAAATAAGCCACTGGTTTAACACCAATTTGTCGGTAAAATTGAGCGACGTACCGACCTTTTTTTGGGCGGCGGTTTTGGGTTTGGTGGCCATTAGCTTGCGTCCCCAGCCCACATCGCATTATGAAACGCTTCTTCAATCAGCCGCACCTTGGTTTGTTCACCTTCCACCACCGGATTGGGCAGCGTATTACTGCCATTGATATAAATCACGCTGTAGGTGTGTTCACGCGGGGAAATTTGCAATTTCTCCAGCAAAAACTTTTGCAATACGGCGTTGTCTTTTTCGGCATCGTCGGTTTGCTTGCGCCAGATAATCAAGGTTGCTACTTTAGATAACTCATCGCCCGGCACTTTAAGCGTGTAGCCTTCAATCAGGCGAAACCAATAATCGCCGTTGTTATCGGCTTTCAGGCGTTTGCAGAGCAAGCGGGTATTTTGATCTTTGGGCAAATCGGGATCTTGTTCACGCTCAAATTCAGCACTAAAGCTATGCGGTGCAGCCATGTTTTGCACCCACAAACCGATTAACCAATTAAAGGTTTCAATCAGATCAATGGCTTGCAGGCTTTGCTCTTCAATGCCCGGCTTTTTGATGTTCATCTTATAAGCCGTCGGATCGCGGAAATCAGCGATATTCAGCAAACTTTGGCTGGCTTGGGTTTCCACATCCAGGAAATAATTAAGCAGGTAATCGCGTTGCAGAGCAGTGTTATTGACTAACGCCTTATCACGGCTGTTATCGGTTTTCAGCACCAGATTATTCAGCGTGTCTTCGTAGCTTTCCAGACGCAGGGCTTTAAAACAGTGGCTAATGCCCTCACGGGAAACCGGTTTACCGTCTTTCCAGTCTTTGGAATAAATAACTTTTTGGATGCGGGGTTTTATTACGGTGTCGAAATAGTTATTTTGTTCGACGAGGATGTATTTGCGCTTGCCGTTGTCTTCGCGGTTGAGATTTATGACCGCGTGGCCAGTTGTGCCGGAGCCTGAAAAGAAGTCGAGGATATTTTGCTTTTTACAACTACCAATCAAAAATATAGAACGCAAAAGCTCAATCGGTTTAGAGTTACTAAATGCGTTTTTATAACCAAATAATGAAGTTAGTAAATCATTTGCCCCTTGATTATGTCCAAACTGCTCATGCGACCACCAGTTTGTAGCACACTGACCTTCTTCTTCCCGTTCAGATTTATAATATTTTTTTCTTGGTGCTCCTTCGCCATTTTTTGGAAAATATATTCTCCCAATAGACATTAGATAGTTATATGTAGACTCATCTCCCATCCATTCTTCATTTAAGTCAATTCCTGTCGGAGTAGTAATTTTATATTTTGAACCATTTTGATCCGATCCTACTTTCCAAGGTTTTGAAGCCCAATCGCCGAGAGGATCAGAGTCTGGATTTGAAAAACTACCTGTTAAGTCTAATTTGCCTACACCTGATTTTTTGTATAAAACAGAGTGTTTTGCATAACTCAAAATATATTCAGAGACCATACCGATCATTTTAGTTTTATCATTCGGCTGATTATGCCTGCGTCTCCAAGAAATTAAGCCTTCAAAATTTCTCGCTTCAAAAATATTTTCAAATAAAAACTTAAGTGATGAAACTTCATTATGATCAATGCTTGTAAAAAAAGTAGCATCACTTTTCATTATTAAACGACTTAACGCTATACGATCACTCATCAGAGATAACCAACTCGAATGCTGATAAGAATCTTTATAAGAGAAACCATCACCACCTGTGTTATACGGCGGATCAATATATATACATTTGATTTGCTCCCGATACTTTTTCTGCATCAAACCTAATGCCTGAAAGTTCTCAGAATGAATCAACACGCCATCACATTGCGAATCCAAATCAGGTATTTCAGCGAGCAGTTGCTGTTTAAAGTCGTCGGGAAATAAAGCAGTGTCGAGCAGAAGAAAGGGGTTGTTTTTTAGAAACTCAGGCGCACAATTTTTGGCTGGCTGGCTGGCTGGCTGGCTGGCTGGCTGGCTGGCTAAAATGCTATCTTTGATTTCTGAAATAGCAAACAGTTTTTCCCATTCATCCAGTTGTTTGTCATTGGCGGCAATCTCGGCATAGAATTTTTCCGGCACCCTATCCAGTGTAATGCAGTAATGGGTTTCAGTGACAAATTTCTTCTTGAGCCAGAGCTTCTTCTGGAAGTTTTCAAGTTGTGACAGAAAGGCAATCAATTGCCGGGCAATGCGGCGTAAAACCCGAATTTGCGCCAAATACTGTTCCACTTTTGGCGCATCAGCGTTTTCTATATCATCAAGACGCATGATCTCGTTTTTGATATAAAAATCCAGTTCACGGCGCATAAAACCGCCCAGGTCTTTATGGATAAAGTAATCCATCGTGTTGCGGGCGGTGTATTGATAGAGATACTTTCCTAACAAGGTACGTTTGGTTTTGCTATCGGTGGGGGCAAGACGCGACAAACCTTGCAAAAAGCCGCTCGCAGATGCATCTGCTTTGAGTGCCTTTAAAATAGCGAGTTCGGCTTGTTCGAGCAGTTTCTCCTGCCATTTATTGTCTTGACCCGTTTTTTCGGCATCAGCGCGGTAATGGAACTGAATCACCAATTCGCCATTGTCCATGACGATCGGGGCATCTTCATGAATAAGGAAAAAACGCTTCTGATCACTGGCGGCTTTAATATTACCGTGTTCACCTTCACTGGCATCAATAATGCGAAAATGCACTCTTAACGGTTGCTCGTCGTCAAGAGTGGCAAACGCTTCCAAGCCTGCTCCCTTGGTTTTTTGTGCTTCTTGTCTAATGGCTGCGTTTAACTCAAAGCTATAGTTGCTCAAGTATTCACTACTCTTGATGTAATACTGGTCTTTGTTCGCCCAGTGTAAATAAACTTCACGACCATCATAAGGCACCGAGTAGGGCGCGGCGCGGCTGTCACTTTCGCGGGCGTAATAACGGCGCGACATAAAATCACCGCTGTCGTAATAACGCTCAAAAAAGCGGTACAGATGATCATAGATTTCGTTTTCTGCGTTGCCTTTGTCTTTTGCATTTTCGTAAGCGCTTTTAGCTTCTTGAACGCCCTGTGTCTCATCTGGATTGGGGGCGCCAAACTTTTTAGCTTGCTCTATGGCAGCTTCATAGTTAGCTTTGGCTTCAGCCGCATGTTGTTGATCAACTTCTCCAAAAGCAGCCTCTATTTCCTTGAGTAAATCACTTTGCAAAAACGTAGTGATCTGCTCGCTTTTCGCGTGCATGATTTTATACAACCCAAAATCTAACTCAGGCTGATCCAATTGAAATAATTCTTTTAGTAAATTAATAAGACGACTACGGTTTTTATCGGTGATGCTCATTACTTATTCCATTAATAGATTTTATAATTTGATGTAATTAAACGACTGCCCATTCAATAGTGAATAATCGTTCCGTGTGTGATTGTTGGGTCAGTCGCTTTTCAAGGGCATTGATCAGTTCATCACGTTTGTCGATAATGCTGTCTTCGACCTTAAAGATTTCTTGGCGCTGGCGGCGTTGTTGTTTCTCGAGACTTTGTATCTTTTGCTGTAGGTCATGTTGTTCATCCAGATTACTGGCGAGCCTGGCTTGTCGTTGTAAGATTTTAATTTTTTCTTTGGTATCTTTGAGTGCTTTCTCAGCTACTAACACTAGATCATCAGCCCATTTTTCTAGCTTTTCACGGGCTTCGTTGAAATATTTATGATTCGCTTCTAAGGATTGGCTAATGGTCGCTTTGGTATGCCTTTCTAATTCTAAAGACAAGCGTTGATCTAAAGCGTCCGGTATATTAATTACCCCTTTATTTTCTGCAATGCAGTTAAAGAGCTTTTCACACGTTTCTTGCTCTAGTGATTGCCCTTGATCATCTAAGGCCGAAAAGAGCAAAAACTCTTCCCGCTCATAGCTATCAATCGCTAAAAACTGCAAGGTTAAATAGCCGTGTTTACCTTTTAGTTGTTCAATAACATGCAAGCGGGTTGGATGCTGAGAGATATTAAAAACGATGCTAGCAGAAGCAGTTTCTAGCTTCTTAGCTTGATCAATAACAAATTCACCCAAGGGGTGAGAGAGGCGATATAAATGACCGCTATAATCAACGGGCTTTTCAGCCACCTTATCTTGATTTTCGCTAGGTCGTGTTTTTGATATAAGATGATAATGCCCCGTGGGTATGGTTTCTAATGGTGGTTGCTCAAGATCAAAAACCAACGCTTCATCATTAAAGGACGCCTTTTCTGCCAAAATAAATTGAGACAGCGCCCAGAATCTTTTACTAAACCGATCCAATTGCGCATTAGTATCATTTAATTGTACACGTAAGCGTTCGTGTACCTCTTCGTCGAAATTTTCTAGCAGTTGTTCACGGGTTTGGCTCATCCTGTCTTTAATGCTTTCATCCATTTCTAGCTTTAACGCATCAAAAGCTTGGTCAATTTCTTCTGTAGTGCGACATACTTGGTAAATAGATAAAATTCTCTTTTCAAAATCAATATCTGATTCAATGATGCCTAATACATCGTTGGAGGCACCGAAGAGACCATTAAATAAATTAAATTTTTCAGTTAATAACTCAAGTACCCGCCGATCAGCGTCATTTCGTTCATTTAGAAAGTTAATAACAACCACATCGTATTCTTGACCATAACGATGGCAGCGCCCGATGCGTTGTTCAACTCGCTGTGGATTCCACGGTAAATCATAGTTAATGACTAAGGAGCAAAATTGCATATTAACGCCTTCTGCCGCCGCTTCAGTCGCAATTAAAATAGTGGCTTCATCACGAAAATACTCTATTAAGGCGGTGCGTATATCAATATCTCTTGATCCAGAAATCCTACCAGTACCTTTATTTATTGATAGCCAATTTTGATATATAGTCGTTGCTTCTGGTGTGTTATTTGTACCACTAAATAACACGACTTGATTAGCATAACCATTTGCATCCAAATAGCTCTTTAGATAGGTTTGAGTACGTCTTGATTCGGTAAAAATTAAAGCTTTACGAAGCGGACCCTTATTTGCTGAAGAGGCTACTTTGGCTTTTTCCATTTCTGTAAAGCCAATTTCTAGGGCGTTTAGTAAACTACGGGCTTTAGTATCCGTTGTGATATTTTGGGCCAAACTTGATAAATGCGTTAGTTGCGCTATTTCATCTTTTAATTGTTCACGATTAATGCGTTCGTTTAATGTTTCTTCTGATTCTAATGCGGGCTTTATATCTAAAATCTCATCTAATAAATCAGCATCGACATCTTCATCTGCCAGCAATTGTTGGGTAAACTCTACATCTTCTTGAATTTTTTCATCACGCAAGTTTTCTAACCTATGCGTCATCGTCTTAAGCGTTCCAGCTATCGCGTGTGATGAAGATGCTAAAAGCTTTCTTAAAATTAACTCAATCAGATGACGTTGACGTTTAGGTACGGCGTAACTATCTGGCCGCAACATAAATCGACTTACTGCTTCGTACAGTGAGTGCTCATCATTAGTAGGGTTAAAAGGTTGTGTTATCGCATGTCGCTCTGTGTAACGAATATATTCTGTAACTTGCTTACGTAAAGTGCGCTTACAAAAACTTGCTAGTCTGGTGCGTAACCCATCAATATTTGAATTAACATTCATATACTGACTACGAAAAGCATAAACATCCCCAAATAAATGCTCATCAATTAAGGTTGAAAGCCCATACAATTCTATTAAAGAATTTTGTAAGGGCGTGGCTGTTAACAGTAGTTTTCTACAGTCTTCAAGTGCCCATCGTAAGCCCTGTCCAATTTTATTACTTTCTTTATGCGCATTACGTAGCTTATGCGCTTCATCAATAACTACTAGATCCCAAGCTATTGCTTTTAATTCTTCACGGATTCGATTGGCATATTGATACGATAAAATAATAATGGCTTTTTGCTGGAGGGGGGATTGGTTATTTTTTAATGTTTCTCGCCAAGTGCCGGCGTCTAAAACGATCGCGGGTAAATTAAATTTTTCTTCTAATTCTAAAGCCCATTGTTTACGCAGTGAAGCCGGACATATTATTAACAAACGGCGTTTACGCTCTGACCAATATTGACAAAGCACAATGCCCGCTTCAATCGTTTTACCTAAGCCCACTTCATCAGCTAACAACACGCCTTTTGATAAAGGTGATTTTAAGGCGAATAAAGCGGCTTCAATCTGATGAGGGTTTAAATCAACTGAGGCATCAAATAAAGCTTGTGATAATCGACCACCGTCATTAGCTGCATGTTGCCGTGTTAGTTCGTATGCAAAGTATTTCGCGTGGAATGAAGTAATCATGGTTATTTGATATTTATCTGCGGCGTTAGATTTTAATGCGTGAGTATATCAATATTTACATTACTTAATAAATCATGATGCACTACTTTTTAGATGATGCCCGTTATTTTGTGCAGCTCCGCCATATTACGCATGAGTCTGCTTCTGTGATGTCTAATGTTAATCGCCAATGGCAAAATTTAATCGAGTTTCAATCAACTAGCTTACCTGCGTAGATTGGTATTAAGAGACCTTTGGACGAACCACGTCAAAATCGGCTATAAATGAGACAAGACGCTCAAATGGTTATCAAAGCTAAGTTTAAAAATTAACTTTAAGATAATATCTCAGAAATATTACCTAATCGAGCAAAGTTATTAATCAATGATAATGCTTAAATTAATTAAGTGCATTTAAGAGGTCGATTAATTGGGTAAAAGTATCATACAAACGAATTGGAACGTTAAATTGATTCACTTGAATGTACTTATACGATATTGGTTTTTAGCTACTATTGATACAGCAATTCAGCGTACGGTTTATAACGCCTTAATGCAAGGCTATCAAGTTGAGATGGATTACCTGAGCCCCAGTAGTCAAGTCGCCAAACACTATGACAGTGTACATTTGCAGGGTTTAGTTCAATACGGCAAGGTGATCTATTGGGTAGCGACCATTAATGATATACATTGCTTTATGATGCATTAAATAAAACAATTTCGGTCATAGGATAATGCTTTTTGTTGTATGTCCATAAGTGGTCAATCTGATTGTACAACTGTAGCGGCTAATAGATAATCTTCCAGTGATATGCCTTGATAAGCTTTACGGTATTCTGCGGCAAAGAGTCCGGCTTGTTTTTAGCTATTAAAAATTCGCCTATGACTTCTAATATCATCAACATACTTTTCTGACTCTGTTGAGGCAAAAATTTCTAAAGGCTTTAAAGTATCAAAAAAGGTTTTTGCGTCATTGTTACTGGATTGATTTAAGTCCTTTTCTACAGCAGTGCGAATAAGTTTTGAGATGCTGATGCCTATGCGTTCTGATTTATGTTTTAATTGTTCGGAAATTCCGAACAACCACTGAAAGACTTTAAAAGTAAGGCGTTTAATTACCAAATAATTTTTAAACCATACTGGTTATAGTTTGGAAATTGACTGTCTTTTGAAATCAGTATCAGATCATTTGCAATGGATTGCCAGATTAACATCCGATCAAATGGGTCTTTATGTGTGGACTTGGGGAGTTGATAACAGAGGGCTGATTCTTCCGATGTTAATGGGATTTTGATAAAGCCCATATCGTCTGCGTAGTTAAGAAGATCATCAGGTTTACATCCTAGTGTTAATTTGCCAATCGAATGTTTTAAGGAAATCTCCCAAAAGGTAATGCTACTAACAAAAATAATATTGTCACTATCTTCGATAACGTCTAAAGCTTTTTGCCCGAGCTTCTCTGGTTGCCAAATCGACCACAAAAAACTATGTGTATCGAGTAGATAATGTTTCAAGAGTGTAGAAAGTCTTCGTCGGTTATTTTAAAATTATCATCTATGGCAAATTCGACTTTGCCTTTTAATAAGCCTAGTGGTCTTTTTTTATTTGATTGATTCTTTAAAGAACGTACAAAATTTAAAGTGACTTCAACTTTTTCTAAAGGCAAGCTATGAATTTCAGTTAACACAGCTTGTTCTATCTCCGCTCTATTCATTACTCATAACCTCTGTTTATAACCATAAAAATATGTTTTGTAAGCTAATTTATATAATATCACGAGATGTTAAGTTTATATGCCTAAAGCTTCGCCTTTGGCTTTCTTAGCGATGTGTTCCATTTGTAACATTACCTTAATTTTGGCCTGTTAGAATCAAGCGCTGTTAGCACATTTTATTAATTTTGATTAAAGGTTGGTTATGAATAAAACCTATCGAACTATCTGGATTTCAGATTTGCATTTAGGCTCAACTCAATGTCATGGAGAAATGTTACTCGATTTCTTAAAGTACAACGACAGTGAGAAGCTTTATTTGGTGGGTGATATTATTGATTTTTGGTCTTTATCAAAAAAGATGTATTGGCCTAGAGACCATAATACGGTCATTCAAAAAATCTTGCGTAAAGCGCGGCACGGTACTCAGGTTATTTATGTGCCCGGTAATCATGATGAGAATGTGCGGGAATATGATCAGTATGTGTTTGGTGACATTGTCGTAAAGAATTCTGATGTGCATGAAACCGTTGATGGTAAAAAGTTTTTAATTGTGCATGGCGATGAATACGATACCATTGCGCAATGCCATAAATGGCTGGCTAAAATTGGTAGCGAAGGCTATGACTTTCTGATTTGGATTAATCGATTTTTACGCATTATTCGTCGTTGGTTAGGTTTGCAATCGAGTTTCTCTTTAGCGGCTTACGTAAAGTTTAAAGTTAAAAACGCGGTGCAGTTTATTTCTGATTATGAAGAAAGCATTGTGAGTACCTTAACGGATCGTGATTTAGACGGTGTTATTTGTGGGCATATTCATCATGCCGAAATTAAAGAGATCAATGGTTTCTTGTATGTCAATACGGGTGACTTTGTAGAAAGTTGCACGGCTATCGTTGAGCACTTTAATGGCAATCTTGAGCTTATCCGATGGGTAAAGGTTGAATCAACTGCGTTTGAGTCAGTTGAGCAACCTGTCAGCGCCCATTAAGCCTATTACGTTTTATTGGATTTTTTCGACTTAACGTAAATCTTCTTTAGGACTAATAAAGAAAATTTAGTCTATAATTTGGTCAATTCTTTATTTAATCCCTAGGTAATTATTCTATGAATCGCAGTTTTTACACGGTTCTTGCTGCGCAATTTTTTTCCTCATTAAGTGATAATGCTTTGCTTTTTGCGGCCATCGCTTTGCTAAAGAATATCAATGCCCCTGCTTGGGAAACACCTGTCTTACAAGAGTTTTTCGTATTTGCTTTTATCGTACTGGCGCCGTTTGTCGGTGCTTTCTCTGATGCTTTACCCAAGGGTAAGGTCATGTTTATTAGTAATAGTATTAAGATAGTGGGCTGTTTTGCTATGTTAGTGGGCTTACATCCCCTGCTGGCTTATGCCATTGTGGGTGTGGGTGCGGCTTTATATTCACCCGCAAAATATGGAATATTAACGGAATGTCTACCTGTTGAGCGCTTGGTTTGGGCAAACGGCTGGATGGAAGGTTTGACGGTAGCGTCTATTATTTTGGGTGCTGTGTTTGGCGGTTTATTAATTGGTCATCGAGTTGAAGCGCAATTTGTGCAAGAATTAAGTACGCTTAAATTTAATGCGGGGATTGATAGCGCGCCAGAGTTCGCTATTGTGGTTATTTTAGGGCTCTATTTGGTGGCGGCCGTGCTTAATTGTTATATCCCTAAATTACCGGTTGAGCATAATCTCGAAAGGCCAACCGTTAAAAAACTGGTCTTAGATTTTTGGAGTAGTTTTCTGGCTTTGTGGAAGGATCCCTTAGGGCAGGTGTCTTTGGCCGTGACTTCACTCTTTTGGGGTTCTGGGACGTGTCTCCGTTTTATCATTTTAACCTGGGCTGCTGCTGCGCTTAATTTCGATTTAGAAGCATCAACTCAGCTCACTGCTGTTGTGGCTGTAGGTCTTGCGGTGGGTGCTGCGATAGCAGCTAAGTTGGTGCCTATAGATCATGCGGTAAAGGTATTACCTTTAGGGATTGCGATGGGCGTTGTGGTTTTATGTATGATTTTTGTGACCGATTGGCGTGTGGCTGTGTTGTTACTATTAACGGTTGGTGGTTTAGCCGGAAGTTTTGTAATACCCATGAATGCCTTGTTACAATATCGCGGTCATCAATTAATGGGATCGGGTCATTCAATTGCCGTCCAAAATTTTAATGAAAACCTCAGTATTTTATTGATGCTGGGTGCTTATGCATTGATGATTAAAGCGGGCTTTTCGGTTAATCATATTGTCATTTTCTTTGGATTATTTATTTCTTTGACGATGGGA
>CAIXDX010000045.1 GCA_903918335.1 uncultured Methylococcaceae bacterium
TACGAAAAAAATATCTACACCAATAAACCCTCCTTGAAGCCAAGATGGAAAAGCATGAAAACAGACAACAGAAAGAACCGCTATAGCTCTCAATCCATCAATATCTGCGCGATATTTAGGGTGCGTTAGTTGTTCATACTTTTTATTAGGTGGGGCTAATTTATCTAAACGCTTCATGTATGAACAGTTCTACAAGGTAATAAGTTCAGATAAGTTTTCAGTCTGGTTTTTAATATGATCTAAGAAGAGCTCAATACTAATTACGACCCACCCATTATTGCTGATTGCAAAACACCAGTAACGGCACTCCCACCATTACCTTGAACATACTGTAAGACAAGAGGTACAAATTTTTGTACCATAGCAGGCGATAAACCAAGTTGCTGAAAAGAACTCGCCAGACCGACCAAGTTTCCAACTGTTCCACCTGAAATACCCACTAGGCTTTCTAATCCACCTGCTAAACCACCGCTACCAAGAGATTTAGCAACAGGCGCCGCAGCTAATAAGCCTTGCATGCCTGGAACCGAATGACTCAATTCCGTAAAAGCCGCAGCTTGCATTTTAGATTTCGCTAATTGGAATACTGCTCCAGCCCCTCCTTCTGCTTGGGACTGTGTCACTCCCAATTGCTGTACTAATAAACCTGTTAAACCATTTTCTGCAGTAGCACTTTGTACAGCCTTTGTTGCAGTCTGTCCTGCTTGTAATTTTTCGACTGCACCCGTTAAATCGCCCAAATCAAGCGCATAAGCATTATTGACTAATAACAACACGATACTTAATGAGGAACATTTGTTTAATAATTTAAACATTTTCATAAATTAAACTCCTTCTCGGTAAAAAACTACATAGTACTCTAAATTAAGTTAATTTAAGATAAGGCACTATTCATACGTCTTTATAAATAGGACTATCCAAATTTTTGTACAAACTATAGCCAATTTTCATCGTACTTGTTTGTACCTACTTTATGACCAAAACGAGCTTAGTTTTTCAGTAACTTAATTTTAAGTCAAATATTGTGTGATATTTGCCAATATAGATTGTTAATTTATTGGTAGTTAAATAATTTGTAATGTTCCATCAATGGCCCACAAAAAGTAACAGGCATAAAAAAACCAGTTGCCTATAGAGCTAACTGGTTAATTTGTTTTGATCTTTGGTGGTGGGTCGTGCGCGATTCGAACGCGCGACCATCGCATTAAAAGTGCGGTGCTCTACCGGCTGAGCTAACGACCCAACAAAGAAAGACTATTATAGTGAAAATATCAGATTTTGCAACTGCTTTTTCATTAGATTTGATAGCGTGTCGTATCAATTGCTCCCGCTTCCATAAAACCAGCTCTTCTGAGACGACAAGCATCACAAACACCACAAGCATGGCCTTTAGAATCAGCGGAATAGCATGAAACTGTCATTTGATAATCAACACCTAGATCTAAGCCTGTCTTAATGATTTCAGCCTTACTTAAAGCAATTAATGGCGTATGTATTTTGACAGCTTCACCTTCTACGCCCGCTTTCGTCGCAAGATTAGCTAAGTTTTGAAAAGCGGCAATAAATTCAGGCCTACAATCAGGATAACCCGAATAATCCACTGCATTAACGCCAATAAAAATATCGTGCGCCTCAACCACTTCTGCCCAACCGAGCGCAAAAGATAAGAAGATAGTATTTCTAGCGGGTACGTAGGTAACAGGAATACCCGTTTGCGGTGTATTAGGTACAGCAATATGCTCATCTGTTAACGCAGATCCACCAATGGCGCCTAGACCCAGTTTAATTATTTTATGATCTTTAACCTGGTAGTGCGCCGCTATTTTACTGGCTGCGATTAACTCTGCATTATGTCGCTGCCCATAATCAAAACTTAAGGCATAACATTCATAACCCTGCTGTTTCGCAAGTGCTAGTACAGTAATTGAATCGAGCCCACCCGATAAAAGAATAATCGCTTTTTTTTGCATGTGACTTATTTACCTTGAGCGTTATCCCAAAGTAATTTATGTAATTGAATTTGAAATCGAACTTGCAACTTATCCCTCAGAATTTTTTCAGCAAGCTCAGTTGGATTTTGTATACCCATTACCGGCGAAAATAGAATTTCACAACGCTCATTTAAAGTATATTCTTCAACAAGCGCCTTTGACCATTCGTAATCTTCATCGTTACCAATAACGAATTTAATTTGATCTTGAGCGGTTAGAAAATCAATATTTTGATAAAGATTTTTACTCTGCTCTCCAGAGCTTGGTGTTTTAAAGTCTAGGACCTTAACTGTTCTTTTATCAACCTTAGAAACATCCAGTGCCCCACTCGTTTCTAACGAAACAATAAAACCGGCATCTAGTAGTTCTTTAATCAAATCGACACAAGCCACTTGAGCCAAAGGCTCACCACCAGTGACAGTCACATATTTTGTACCGTATGTTGCTGTTTGCTTAACAATATCGGCAATGGTGATTTTTTCACCACCTGTAAACGCATAAGCGGTATCACAGTAGCTACATCTTAAAGGACAACCGGTTAATCTAATAAATACAGTAGGAATGCCTACGGTGTTTGATTCACCTTGTAGCGAATAAAAAATCTCCGTGATTCTAAGTGAGCTCGCTATCAATTTTTAACTTCATCCAATTTAAGCATTTTCTTTTCAGCAATGGGCGCTACTTGTGATTTGGGGAACTGAGTGGCTATGCGAGTAAAATATTCTCTCGCCTTCACCGTATTATTCTTTTCCATTTCCATCATACCCAATCTTAATAACGCATCGGGAACTTTTGCACCATTAGGATATTTTTCAATCACATCAGAAAATGCCTGGAATGCCGCATCATTGTTTTGCTGAACTCGATACGCTTCTGCAAGCCAATATTGAGCATTATTAGCGTATAAACTATTAGGATACTTGCTCAAAAAAGCTTTAAATTGCTCAATTGATTGCGGAGTATGTCCTGTTCTAAGCTCATTGTAAGCTGTTGAGTAGTCTTGCTTCTCCGCAGCTGAAACTTCCGTAGGAGTAGCTGACGCTTTAGGTGTTACAGGCGCGCTTTCAACCGGTGCTTCATTTGCAGGCGTCGATTTAGATGGAGGCGCAACTTCTGTCGAAGGCGTCACAGGAGCAGCAGGTTGCTCCTGACCAGCTGTAGAGGCTTCAGGCGTAGCACTTGGAGTCGCTTGAACTGATGAAGCCCCCTTATTCTCAATACTTTGCAATCGCTCATCAAAATCTGAATACAATTTAGACTGGCGCTTCTTTAGTTCTTCAATTAAAAAAGCTTGTTCATCAACCTTTCCAGTCAATTGCTGAACATCCGATTGCATTTGCTCTAAGCGTTGCATCAATTCATACATAGCACTTGTTGAAGCAGATGCACCTGAATTAACGGGAACGCCAGTTGACGCAGGATAAGATGAATTATCGATAACAGTAGGTAAGTCTGCTGCTTGCGCATTAGCACAAGCAGCTAAAACCAAAATAAGGCTCGTTTTTTTCATTGATTAACTTATTTAGGTAAATAAACAATTTCTGTACGGCGATTTTTTTCCCATGCAGATTCATCATTACCCATAACAGCCGGCTTTTCTTCACCGTAACTAACAACGTTTAATTGACTATCAGATACACCTTGCATTTTCATCATGCTGGATACTGATTTAGCACGTTGCTCACCTAAAGCGATGTTATATTCTGGTGCACCACGTTCATCAGTATTACCTTCAAGCGTAATTCTCTGACTTGGGTTTGCGACTAAGTATTGTGCATGAGCATTAATGACAGGAATAAAATCTGGCATCACTTCACTGCTATCTAACATAAAATAAACAGTTCTTTTTGATAATGGATTATTAGGATCATTAAATTCAGGCCCTAATGTGCTTGCGTAATCGCCGTTACCTGATAAACCTAAACCATTAACACCCGAGCCATTACCCAAACCATTGGTAGAAGCATCATTAATACCGCTGGCAGCGTTTTGGCTACCATCTGTCAAACTGGTATCTTTTTCTTCATCAGAACACGCAGTTAAAAAAACTGCACTGATAGCGAAAGCCAATAATGTTTTATTCAATTTCATCTTTATTTCCTAATATTTAAGTGCAAACTTTAAATTACGCGCGTCTTAGCTAAAAAGACTAAGGTGCCCAAGAAGGTTCACGAACCTCACCATTGTTAAAAACTAAGTTCTGTGTCATTTTACCATCTAATGACACAGCCGATAAGAATCCTACTCGACCTTTTTTAGCCGCATACAAAATCATAGCGCCATTAGGAGCAAAACTAGGCGACTCATCCGAAGGGCCAGAAGTTAATACATTCACGGAATGACTTGCCATATCCATCACAGCAATACGATAGTTATTACCATTGCCCTGTACCATCACTAAATTTCTACCATCTGAAGAAAAGCTAGCACTCGCATTGTAGTTACCTGAGAAAGTAAGTCTTTTCTCTTGGCCACCATGACTAGAAACAATATAAATTTGTGGATTTCCCCCTCTATTTGAAGTGAAAACAACGCTACTACCATCAGGAGACCAATTTGGCTCTGTATCAATAGCCATACTTTTACTTAATTTAGTTAAAGCACGTGATGATAAATCTAAGACATAAATATCAGGGCTACCGTCTTTCGATAAAGTTAAAGCTAAACGAGAACCATCGGGTGACCATGCGGGCGCACCGTTAATCCCTGGAAACTCAGCCACTTTAACTCTTTCGCCAGATGATAAGGTTTGAATATAAATCGCGGCTGTTTTTCTTTCAAAAGACACATAGGCTATTTTTTTTCCGTCTGGAGACCAAGCAGGAGACATTAAAGGCTCAATAGAGGCAGCAACCGTTTGTGGATTATAGCCATCTGCATCCGCCACTTGTATTTGATGAGCTCGCTGAGCATTAGTGGTTACATAAGCAATACGTCCGCCAAACACCCCTTTTTTGCCGGTTAATTTTTCAAATATAAGATCACTAATATAATGCGCCGTCTTTCTTAAATCCGCACCCGATGAAGCCATCTTATAACCAAGAATCTGACTGCTCTTATAAACATCAAATAATTGAAACTGAACATTATATTGCCCTGGGCCAGCACTCACTACTTGACCAATCACCATATAATTTTGGCCTAAACCCTGCCATTCTTTAAAATTAATAGCAGACGCGGTACTAGGTTGATTAACCATGGACTGTTCGTCCATCATTTTAAAGTACCCACTACGTTCTAAATCAGCATTAACAACACCACTCACATTTACTGGCGCGCTATCAGAGCCAAATGGCACGATTGCGAGAGGGGTCGCACTTTCAATACCCTTAGTAATTTCAATATTCAATTCTGCAAAGCTAGCTTCGATATTAAAACCTAATAAAGCTGTCAATAACATCCATCTAAAAAAATTCACTCTCACCCCTCATAATACGTGGTTTGTTTTACGTCCAAATAAATTGGCATCACCCAGCTTTTAAGCACTTTAATTTAACACACACCCAATAATGCCTAAAGATTATTTAGGATGGAATGTAAATGTAAACGATCTAAATTCTCTAGCGAATAATTCTTTATCGGTGGGAACCGGCAAAGGAGACGCTTTATGAACAGCATTTTCTGCCGATCTATCAAAAATCTCATCACCACTACTTGTCACCACTTCAGCATCTATTACAGTGCCATCCGACATTAACCGGACTCTAATAGTACATTTTAAGCCTTCAGTTGCATCGACCGGACGAATCCAGCTTCGATCAACCTTCTTCATAATCGCTTGCTTAGCCTGCTCTGCCTCACCCGCTTGCGCAGCGGCTCTTGCTTGCGCGGCGGCTGCGGCATCTGCAGCGGCCTTAGCCTGTGCAGCAGCGGCCGCTTCTGCCTTAAGTTTAGCCGCTGCCGCCGCTTCGGCTTCCGCCTTTACTTTTGCCGCAGCCTCTGCTTTGGCCTTCGCTGCAGCTGCTTCGGCATCCGCTTTTGCTTTCGCAGCGGCCTCGGCTGCCGCTTTTGCAGCTTCGGCTTTCGCTTGTTTTGCGGCTTCTGCCTTTGCTTCTGCAACCGCTTGTTCTTTTGCGGCCTGAGCCGCTTTTGCAGCTTCAGCTTTCGCTTGTTTTGCGGCTTCAGCCTTTGCTTCTGCAACCGCTTGTTCTTTTGCGGCCTGAGCCGCTTTTGCCGCTTCGGCTTTCGTTTGTTTTGCGGCTTCTGCCTTTGCCTCGGCAGCCGCTTGTTCTTTTGCGGCCTGAGCCGCTTTTGCCGCTTCGGCTTTGGCTTGCTTTGCGGCTTCAGCCTTTGCTTCTGCAGCCGCTTGTTCTTTTGCGGCCTGAGCCGCTTTTGCCGCTTCGGCTTTCGCTTGTTTTGCCGCCTCTGCCTTTGCCTCGGCAGCCGCTTGTTCTTTAGCCTCTTGCGCCGCTTTCGCTGCCGCTTCTTTAGCCGCCTCCGCTTTCGCTTGTTTTGCGGCTTCAGCCTTTGCTTCTGCA
>CAIXDX010000046.1 GCA_903918335.1 uncultured Methylococcaceae bacterium
CGAGTTTGCGAGATTACAATTGGAATACACCATTGTGAGTAAGCGTAAGCTCAATCAGTTAGTAACAGAAAAGCATGTTAAAGGCTGGGATGATCCTCGTATGCCCACCATCGCTGGTTTGCGTCGTGCTGGTTTTACGCCTAAAGCGATTCGTGATTTCTGTGAGCGTATTGGTGTGACCAAGCAAAACTCATGGATAGAAATAGGCGTGTTGGAATACTGTATTCGTGAAGACTTAAATGAGAATGCATTACGCGCAATGGCGGTCTTACAACCTTTGCGAGTGGTCATTGAAAACTACCCTGAAGGTCAAGTAGAGCAATTAGAAATCAGTAATCATCCGCAAAAACCTGAATTAGGTAAACGTCAGGTGCCATTTAGTAAAGTAATTTTAATTGAACAAGATGACTTTGCAGAAGTTCCACCACCCAAGTACAAACGTTTAATTGAGGGTGGAGAAGTGCGGTTACGTGGTTCTTATGTGATTAAATGTAACCAAATTATCAAAAATGCGGAAGGTATGATCACTGAGTTGCGTTGCTCTTATGATCCAGACACTTTAGGGAAAAATCCAGAGGGTCGTAAGGTAAAAGGGGTGATTCATTGGGTATCTGAAGCGGAGTCTGCTGAAGCAGAGATTCGTTTATATGATCGTTTATTTACGGTTCCCAGTCCTGATAACGAACCTAATTTTTTAGACGTCATTAATCACGATTCTTTACAAGTGTTAGAAGGCTGTCGGGTAGAAGCGAGTTTGGCTCAAGCATCACCAGAAAATCGTTATCAATTTGAAAGAACAGGTTATTTTTGTTTAGATTCAGTAGATAGCGTCGGTGGAAAGTTAGTCTTCAATCGTACGGTTACCTTAAGAGAAGGCGGCTGGGCTAAAGATTAGTTGTTTTTAAAAAGACAGGCATTAGCGCGTGTTTAATTATAAAATACGCGCCATTTAAAATATTAATTTGGAAGACACATGGCACAACAAGAAAGTATTAACCTCGTAGAAAGCTATTACGCAGCCTTTAATGGTGGCGATATGGACACCTTTTTAAACTTACTCACTGATGATGTGATTCACGATATTAACCAAGGTCGACGTGAAGTAGGTAAAGAAGCGTTTTCTGTCTTTATGGGCGGGATGAATACTAACTACAAAGAACAATTAGTAGAGATGGTTATTATGGCAAGTGCTGATGGTGCGCGTGCTTCCGCTGAATTTGTCGTATTAGGTGAATACATTAAAACAGATGAAGGTTTACCCGAGGCTAAGGGTCAAACTTATCGTTTACCGGCCGGTGCGTTTTTTGAGATTCGTGATAATAAAGTAGCGCGTATTACAAACTACTATAACTTACAAGATTGGATCGCTCAGGTTTCTGCGTAACTAGCGGTCTTGGTTGAGCGATAAAACCTCGTTAATACTAGTAGATGGTTGTTCTTCTACTTGATTAACGAGGGTTAGTTTGATCGATTTGATTAAACGACTTATTATTTGTGTAGTGCTTCGTAGTGACGACGTAAGATTGAGTCGGTCGGTACTTCGCTAACAGCTGGTTTTGCAGGCGCTACGGGTGCTGATTTAGTGGCAACAGTTTGAGTGGCGGCTGCTTTTAATTGCGCTGCATGTCTTTTTAAAATTGAATCCTCTGGAAGATCATTTGTTTTAATTTGTGCAGGCGCTGCTGGTGCTGATTTAGTGGCAACAGTTTGAGTAGCGGCTGCTTTCAATTGTGCCGCATGGCGTTTTAGAATTGAATCTTCAGGAAGATTGTCAGTTTTAGCGGGTGCTACTGTAAGTTTAACCGGAGGAACCTCTTTTTTAGGAGCTTCTGGAGCAGCAGTTTTAGCAGGTTCTTCTTTCACAGTCTCTGTTTTTGGAGCAGTCGCAACATTAACAGGGGGCGCTTCTTGTGGTGAAGAATTGCTGGGTTTGTTAAGCTCAGCAGTCACTTTTTTAGTGACAACATTAAGTTGTTCTAAGATTAGTGTAGTTGTTTTTTTTGTAAGACTAATTAGATTTTCTAAAAGTTCGTTCATAATAATCACTCTGTAATAAAGGAGATGTTGCGTTGAAGTTCTGTTACTACGAATAGCAACATTATTTTTATTTTTGTCCCTAAGACTATAACACTTGGCAATAATCAGTTAAAGAAATTCTTAGTCATTGAGTGTATTTTTGAGCGTTAGGCTTACTAATATGTCTATTTCTAAGGCCTGATCCTTTCTAGATGCTTATGAAGATAAGCGTTCTTGCCACAGTTTAGTTTTTTCTTTTAAAGCCTCAGTATTAAAAGTAGTTAATCGATGGTCTTTTAATAAACGTTTTCCTGCAACCCATACATCAGAGACTTGTTGACGACTGGCGGCATAAACGATCTGTGACAGGGGCGAGTAAATGGGTTGCGTTTCTAACGCGCTTAAATCTATTGCGATAACATCAGCGGCTTTGCCAATCTCTAAAGAACCCGTGATGTCATCAATACCTAAAGCCTTAGCACCATTAATTGTCGCCATTTTAAGCGCAGTCATAGCGGGTACTGCACTTGCATCCCCCGATACACCTTTAGCCAATAAGGCAGCGGTACGCATTTCGCCAAACATATCTAAATCATTGTTACTGGCGGCGCCATCAGTTCCTAAGGCAATATTAACACCGGCCGCTAAACATTTAGCAACTGGACAGAAGCCACTTGCTAATTTTAAATTAGACTCTGGGCAATGCACAATGTGAGCACCCGCTCTCGCAAATAAACTAATTTCTTCGTCATTGAGTTGGGTCATGTGTACAGCGACTAAAGATGGATTAATTAAGCCTAAAGCTTGTAAGCGTTGTATTGGGCGTTGGCCTGATTGCTTTTGAGCTTGCTCCACTTCAAAAGCAGTTTCATGCACATGAATATGAATTGGTAAATCTAATTCATCTGCTAAGGTTCTGATTTTTTGTAAAGGTTCATCAGAAACCGTATAAGGCGCATGCGGGGCAAAGGCGGTACTAACGAGTGTGGAATGGCGTAATTCCTCTTGTAAAGCCAGACCTTTAGCAATATATTCTTCGCTGTTTTCGGCCCAAGCGGAGGGGAAATCAATGACGATGAGTCCTACTTTTGCACGAATACCATGTTCGATTGCTTGTTGCGCAGTAACTTCAGGAAAGAAGTACATATCATTAAAGCAGGTGGTGCCACCTAAGAGCATTTCGGCAATAGCCAAATCTGTCCCGTCTTTTACAAAGGCGGGACTTATCCATTTTTGTTCTAAAGGCCAGATATGGTTTTGAAGCCAATCCATTAAGGCGAGGTCATCTGCTATGCCCCGCATTAACGTCATAGGGACATGGGTATGACAATTAATTAAGCCGGGTAATAGCGCGTGGTTTTCTAAGTTTTCTGTGCTGATTGCTTCGTACTTTTGTAATGCG
>CAIXDX010000047.1 GCA_903918335.1 uncultured Methylococcaceae bacterium
CAGAAACAGTTGAAATTAAAGCTGCACCCATCGCTGTTGCTAAAGGTGTTTTGTTGATTTTTTTCATGTTGACTCCCTAGTATTATTATAAATATTCGATAGATGGTGTTGATCGAATGTGACTATCATACCTAAAGACTCATAAATAAAGAAAAAACTTTATTAAAGCAAGGTATTAATTTGCACACCTGAATCACATAAGTCTTTAATAATGCATTGTTGGCATTTTGGTTTTCTAGCGATACAAGTATATCTGCCATGTAGAATTAGTAAATGGTGGGCATCTTTTTTATAGTGTGTGGGTACCCATTTAATGAGATTTTTTTCCACTTCTAAGACATTTTTCCCGGGGGCTAAGCCAGTTCGATTAGAGACTCTAAAGATGTGAGTATCAACCGCTATAGTAGGCTGGCCGAAAGCCGTATTTAGAATGACGTTGGCCGTTTTTCTACCCACACCTGGTAATGCTTCCAGTGCTTCTCGTGTTTGAGGGACTTCGCCATTATGATCGGCTATGAGTTGTTGACAGAGTTTAATAATGTTAGCGCTTTTAGTATTAAATAAACCGATAGTTTTTACATAGTCTTTAAGGGTAGGTAAGCCTAAATCTAAAATGGCTTCTGGCGTGTTAGCCACTGCAAATAAAGGGCCGGTGGCTTTGTTAACACCTTTATCGGTTGCTTGTGCAGATAACACTACCGCAATTAGGAGTTCAAATGCAGTGCTGTAGTTTAATTCTGTTGTGGGCTCTGGCATAGCTAAAGCTAATCGATTGAAAATCTCTAGTCGGTTTGATTTATTCATGTTTTAAAGATAAGAATCCGATGGGTTATGTTAGCGGATTATGCCAAATAACTTGCTGGTCTTGCATTTAAATACCAGTTTGAATAATACAAGCTAGGATATTATGTCCATTAACTTATTGGAGGGCAGATGATAAAACAAAAAGATGTGGATTATTTACGGGTAAAACCCGGTAAGAAAATAGATCTTAAAGATTTTAATACGGAATGGGATAAGTTAAAGAAATTTGAAGCTTATGGTTCTGACACGTTAAAAGAAAAAGTTAATTTGCTCTTGCAACAGAACTTAACGGATTTAACTAAGGCTCAGCAGTTACTTTATGCTGATGATCGTTATTCTTTGCTGATAGTCTTTCAGGCCATGGATGCTGCGGGTAAAGACGGTACCATTAAACACGTGATGTCTGGTGTTAATCCGCAAGGGTGTCAAGTTTACAGTTTTAAGAAGCCTTCATTAGAAGATGTAGAGCATAACTTTTTATGGCGCTATGCGAAATGTTTACCAGAGCGGGGACATATTGGTATTTTTAACCGTTCTTATTATGAAGATGTCTTGGCAGTTAAAGTGCATCCAGAGTTATTGAGAAACCTACCCGAGGGTAAGCGAAATAAGGCTTTTTGGCAAAATCGTTACGAAGATATCAATGCGTTTGAGCAACATTTATATCGAAATGGTACGGTCATTTTGAAGTTCTTTTTAAATCTTTCTAAACATGAACAAAAAAAACGTTTTCTAGATCGTATTGATAAACCAGAAAAAAATTGGAAGTTTTCAGCTGCAGATTTAACAGAACGAGCATGTTGGCAAGATTACATGTCTGCCTATGAAGATGCTATAAATGCTACCTGTACTGAGTGGGCGCCTTGGTTTATTGTGCCTGCTGATAATAAGTGGGTGACAAGAGCTTTGGTTGCTGAAACTATAACGTCCACTTTAAAAAGTTTAGACCTTAATTTTCCAAAGTTAGGTAAAGATCAGGCTGATTTGTTAGTTAAGGCGCGTGAGGCTCTAGCTAAAGAGTAATGTCGTCTATGGATAACCCCTTGTTTTATAACAAGGGGTTTGTGTGAGTGATTATTAAGATTGTTGAGCGTTTATATACCAAATAACAGCAGTAATAACAATGATACTGAGAAATAAGCCAATAAATAATTTTTTACTAACCTCATTTTTCTCGGTATTGTTTGCAGTGCTTTTCTTTAATGCAACACCTTCAATTTGAGCATTAATAGCTTTGTACTTACCACGATGGTCTCTAGTAATTTGGTAATAGATAATATCGCCAGTAACGGGTCTTCTACTGCTGCTGTCTAATGCAGATATATGCATAAAAATATCTTTGCTACCGTCATCTGGTTTTATAAACCCAAAACCGCGATCTTCTTTCCAGGTTTTTAAAACACCCTTAACTGTTTTTCTTGTCATAAAAATTAATTATTTTTGTTTTTGTGTGTTGTTGTCGAGCTTTATCTATTAGATCTAGTTGTGCATATAATTGGCATTAATAGATATTTTTCTTAGTGAGGGTTTTTATTGATTTTATAGATTAACGATTAAAATTTCTTCTGGATAATAATTTTATCATCAATGATTAATTCAGATATGCCACCTAAAGAGGCTTGTAAAGTACAAGATGCTTTTTTAAAGCCACCTTTTTCTGCCTTTTCACCCAGCCAAATTAAGGTGATGAAGGTGTCTCTATCTGTTTTTGTTTCTGATGGGAAAAATACTTGTTCACCCGTTTCTTTTTTTATTAATACAGGACATTTTTCATTTGCCATCGTTTGTATAGCGACGTAGTTTCTTATGCCCGCTGCCGCTTCTTTTTGAGCAGTAGAAGGTTCTTCTTTACTTAATCCGACCATAATAAATCCAGCCGCAAAAACGGCTAAAATAGCCAGTCCAATTTTTGTTGATTCAGTCATTTTCTTTTCCTATAGTTAGGGGCATCCAATCGAATTACCGATCCTTAAAAAGCCATCCAATTCTATGCGAATTAACCATACTCAGCAATGAAAGTTAATAATATGGATGGGTAGTGGTATTTTGGTGAAAGTTATTTAGTGTCCTTGAGCTAATGCAATAACCGCTGGATAATTGATTTTGCCCGTCATTAAGACGGGTATTTCTTCTACAATAAGAATTTTTTTAGGTAAGCTGATATTGGCTACGCCGGGTGATGAAGCAAGTATGTCATTTATAGTCGCCTCTTTTTGCGTGGTAACTAAGATGATTTGTTCGCCCTTTTTTAGATCCGGGATGCTAATTGCTGCATGATGAGCATTCGGCCACGTGTTAATTGCTAATTGCTCTACTGCAACTAAAGAAACCATTTCCCCCCCAATTTTAGCGAAGCGTTTGCTGCGTCCTTTGATACTAATAAATCCTTCGTGATCCACATAAACAATATCACCGGTATCATGCCAGCCTTTGCCATAAATTGATTCGGGAGGTACTAACTGTCCTGGATTGTTGGCTAAGAGATACCCCATCATAATATTGGGGCCGCTAACATGTAATTGGCCACCTTCATGAATTCCTTCAATGGGTTCTAATTTGTAATTCATGCTAGGCATAAAACGGCCTACGGTTCCTGATTTATGATGAAGAGGGGTATTAACTGAGGTGATTGGTGACGTTTCTGTAGCGCCATAGCCTTCTAGAATCCGAATACCAAATTTATCGGCCCATATTTGTCGTGTATTGTCTTGAAGTTTTTCGGCACCTGCAACAACATAGCGTAAATTGTAAAAGTCATAGGCATGCGCTTTTTTAGCGTAGGCAGAAAAAAATGTATTAGTGCCGAACATGATAGTGGCATGAATTTCATAAGCGATTTCAGGAATTACACTAAAGTGCAAAGGCGATGGGTAATAAAAGGTTCTCATGCCACTAATAGTGGGGAGTATAGTACCCACTGTAAATCCAAAAGAATGGAACATAGGTAGAAAATTAAGTACGACATCTCTCGCATTAAAGCTGATGCACGCTTCTAACTGTTTTAGATTGCCAAGAATGTTTGCATGAGAAAGTACTACGCCTTTTGGCGTACCTTCCGATCCCGAAGTAAATAAAATGACCGCCGCTGTGTCTGCATCAAAACTTTTGGGGTTATACCAAAGAGCCGTGGTTTTGCTTTTAATGAAGCCAAAAAGTTTATTGATGTGTGATATTTGGGTTGCTAAATCTTCAAGATATATTAATTGGCAGTGCTGGCTAAGTTGTTCAGCTTCTGCTCGTAAATTTCCCAGTTCTATAAAACGGTGCGAAGTTAAAACGGTTTTAACTTGGGCGGTATGGCAGGCAGAAATAATATTTGAAGCGCCAGTCGAGTAGTTAAGCATGGCTGGTACTCGATGATGTAATTGTAAACCGAGTATGGTTATTAGTGTTTTAGAAGAATTGGGTAAAAACACCCCAACACTTTCTCCTGAAGCCGTTATTTTCTTTAGGACATTACCTAGGATAATGACTCGGGTAATTAAGTTGTCATAGTTGAGCGTTGAACGATCTAAATCTTCAGCAATGATGTGTTTACCGCCATGAATGATGCGTGCCTCTAATAGACTTGAAAAAATAGCCTGTTTGTAGTGGCTCGTATCAAACATCATGTTAGCCATAATATCCGCTAAGAGTTGACCACAGTATGCTCGGCGTTCTTTACCTTTAATTTCAACTGGGACAGAGATTTTTGTGGGAGCGGATATATGTAGGGTGATTTTAGGAAATAAACGTAAGCGCACAATGTCTTGAAGTTTGGAGAAGTGCGTGTATTGAGCCCCAGAAATACGTATGGGTAATATGGTCGCTTGGGTTTTGTCAGCTACCATACCTGTTCCATCGTAAACTTTCATTAACGCTCCGGTGACAGAAATGCGTCCTTCTGGAAAGATGACCGTCCGCGTATCGTTTTCTAAATGATGGATTAAATCCTTTAAAGATAAAGGATGGGTTGGATCCATTGGAAAAACTTTGGATAATCCTAAAAAGGGTTTTAACCACCAACGTTGAGAAATATGAGTATTGATGGCAAAAGTAATATCGTCAGGTAAAAACACACCTAGTAGTAAAGGATCTAAAAAAGAAGTGTGATTTGACACAATTAATACGCGTTTCCCAGCATTTTTGTAATTATCTAAGCCAGTCACTTTGACCTTGAATAACAAGCGTAGTAGCCATCGTAAACATATCTTTAGCATGGGGTTCTCTTTAGGTTTTAAAGGTTAAATAATGATTTGTCTAGTTACCTTAAATAAATTTAAGGCTCTAATTCTGCTTAATAATTGTATGTTGATTGATAATTCTCTATCATGCAACACCGCAACGCAGGTTGTTTACATAATAATAACAGGAGTTATCATGAAATTAATAACAGCAATAATTAAGCCATTCAAAATGGATGATGTGAGAGAAGCATTATCTGACATAGGAGTTGCAGGGGTAACAGCGACTGAGGTTAAAGGATTCGGTCGTCAAAAAGGTCATACCGAACTTTATAGAGGCGCAGAATATGTTGTAGACTTTTTGCCTAAAGTTAAGTTAGAAATTGCAGTGGCGGATGATATGTTAGACAAAGCTGTCAGTACTATTGTTAAAGCCGCTAATACAGGAAAAATCGGTGATGGTAAGATTTTTGTGTCTAATTTAGAGCAAGTGATCCGTATTAGAACAGGTGAAACTGGAGAGGATGCTATTTAAATGTGGACTATTTCTAAACTTAAGATATTAATTTTAGCACTGCTTTTGTTACCCGAATTGGCAATGGCAGAGGGCTTGAACCAAGCAAATACCGCCTGGATATTAACTTCTACAGGCCTAGTATTATTTATGACTATTCCTGGCTTATCATTATTCTACGGCGGTTTAGTTAGAAGTAAGAATGTCTTGTCTGTCTTGATGCAATGTTTTGCTATCACTTGTCTAGTATCTATCCTTTGGTTAGCTGGGGTCTATAGTTTTATCTTTACTAATGGCGGTGAGTTACAAAAATTTATTGGTGGTGCTTCAAAAGTATTTTTACCAGAAATTACGACAACGGCATTGACAGGAGATATCCCTGAAACAGTGTATTTTATGTTTCAAATGACATTTGCTATTATCACTCCAGCATTGATTGTGGGTGCTTTTGCAGAGCGTATGAAGTTTTCAGCGATGTTATGGTTTAGCGGTTTGTGGTTAATTATCGTTTATATGCCCGTGTGTCATTGGATCTGGGGTAGTGGCTGGTTAGCTGATCTAGGCGTTATGGATTTTGCGGGTGGCATCGTAATTCATGTGAATGCGGGCGTTGCTGCTTTGGTTGCTGCTTTAGTGTTAGGTAAGCGTAAAGGTTTTCCTTCTACTGCTATGCCTCCACATAACATGACGATGGTAGTTACAGGTGCAGGTATGTTATGGGTAGGCTGGTTTGGCTTTAATGCGGGTAGTGCCTTAACTGCTGACGGTAGAGCGGGTATGGCTATGTTGGTTACTCATATTGCAGCAGCAGCGGGTGCGTTTACTTGGATGTTTATTGAGTGGCAACGTTTTGGTAAGCCTAGTGTTTTAGGTATTGTGACAGGTATGGTTGCAGGCTTAGGCACTATTACGCCTGCATCCGGATTTGTAGGACCTATCGGTGCTTTAGCTATTGGCGTAACGGCCGGTTTTATTTGTTTTTATGCGACTCAGTATGTTAAACGTACTTTAAAAATTGATGATTCTCTAGATGTTTTTCCCGTACATGGTATTGGTGGGATTACGGGGTCACTATTAACAGGTGTATTTGTCAGTACTCAATTTGGCGGTTTAGGTCTTCCAGAAGGTGTAACAATAGGACATCAAGTGGCTGTTCAGGCTTTAGCGGTTGTAGTGACAGCATTTTGGAGTGCAGTGTTCAGTTATTTAATTCTAAAATTATTGGATCATTGGTTGGGGCTCAGGGTTACTAAAGATGAAGAAGATCAAGGATTGGATACAGTCTTACATGAAGAAACAGGATATCTTGATTTGTAATGATAGAGATATCTTAATTTAGAATAAGATAGCAAGGAAGCTGTCTTTTCTATTTAATAATGGCTTAGGCGGATATAAAAACACTTAGGATTTCATAATGGCCATTCAACGCAAAATAATCTTTTTTAAAAAGCCTATTATCATTTTAGGTGGCTTATTTGCGTTTTACATAGTCTTAGTGCTACTGGTTTTACCTTTTATATTAAAAACAAAACTTTCTAGTTTTATTCAACAAGAAACAGGCCGAATAGCCTTAGTTTCTGTCGTTAAATTTCAGCCTTTTCCTCTAACACTTGATATACAGGGTGTACAAATACAAGAGCCTCATGGTGAAACTCTCATTGCATTTGATGATTTAACAGTGCAAATCAGTTTCTTAGCGTCGATCAGGCAAATGGCATTAGTGTTTGACCGTGTAATCCTAAAAAAGCCAGTCATTAATATTGTTAGAGATAAGGTGGGTGCCTTGAATGTAAAGGGCCTTATCAAACCTTCAGTAGATAAAAATCAACCTCAAGATACACAAAGTGAATTGCATTATGGAGTCATGCAACTGTCAATTCTTGATGGGGCTGTAACTTATACCGATAGGCATTCAGATGATGTACTTAAGGATGAAATATCACCCATCAATATCAATGTACAAAATTTGACTAATGTAGTTGATACTATTGGGACGCTTGAGGTTTCTTCAGGATTAAAATCAGGGGGCGACTTAAATGTACAAGGTAATTTTAACTTGGTGAAACAATCTCTTGAAGGGCATTTGGATTTAAATGGAGTTTCTTTAAAAACCTTTTATTTGTTAGCACTTACTCAGAAGTTTCCAATCGATCTGGGTGGTTACGAATTATTTGAAGCGGATTATTCAGTTAATGATTTTAAAGAGGGATTGAATCTCGTTGTTAACAATGCGGTGTTAAAAATTAATGAATTTGAGTTGTTTGATAAACCTCAAAATAAAAGTCTTATAAAAATTCCTAAAGTTTCTTTAGACGGTGTTTATATTAATCTTAAACAAAAACTGTTGAGTATTAAATCCGTTATTGCTGATAAGGGTAGTATTGAGGCATGGTTAGAATCCGATGGAGTTCTTAATTACGCCAAATTATTTGCAACGCCATCTGTTACTCCCGTTAATGAGGTGAATCAAGCTCAAGTTGATGGTAGCAATATAAAAGATAAACCTTGGGGCTTTAAGATAGCCGATGTTGATATAACTAATTTGGCCTTAGATTTTGAAGATAGAACTTTAAAAAGCCCTATAAAAGTTAATCTTAAGCCGATTAACTTTAAAATTACCGATTATAGTAATACACAAAATGATAAAACCCCGATCAAAATGCAAGTGGGTATTAATAACGGTGGATCAGTCAATATGCAAGGGAATACTGTACTAGATCCTTTTTCTGCAGAAGTTGATGTCAAGGTTGAGAATGTCGATTTAGAAAAGTTTCAGTCTTATTATGAAAAGTTTGTGCGCTTAGATGTTATTGATGGGGCTCTAAATATAAATGGTAAATTAAGTTTCGCAAAATTAGATCGAGATAGGCCAGATATCCAATTTATGGGTGATGTTGGAATTGATCGCTTATTAACCCGTGATCAAATTTTAAATAAAGATTTTGTAAAGTGGGAGAGTATGGCGCTTAAAGAGCTGGTAATTGATTACAGTCAGAATAATTATTCAGCAAAAAAATTACTTTTTGATAAACCCTATCTTAGAGTTGCTATTAGAAAAGATAAAACAGCTAATCTAAATGATATTTTAGTCACTAGTCAGTCGACCCCGACTACTAACAATAAAATAGATACGATTAATGCCAGAGTAACCAACAATGATAAACCTGTTTATAAATTGGGGAGTGTACAAATAAAGGAGGGTCGGTCAGACTTTTCTGATATGTCTTTAATTCTGCCTTTTGAAGCAGAAATTAAAAGCTTAGATGGTGGTGCTAATGGTATTTCTTCTCAGCAGAATTCGACTATTAATATATTTTTACAAGGGAATGCTTATGATTTGGCGCCCGTAGATATTAGAGGTGAAATCAGCCCGTTTTTAAATAGTTATCATGCTAAGGTTGATTTTAAAGATTTACCGATGCCGTTGGTGACCCCTTATATGGTTCAGTTCTCTGGCTATAAAGTTGAAAAAGGAAAAATGTTTTTAGGCTTAAATTATAAGATAGCAAATAGTGATTTAACAGCTACGAACAATTTATTGATCGATCAATTTGAGCTGGGCGAACAGGTTGAAAATCCTAATGCAGTATCTTTACCAATAAAGCTAGCGGTTGCTTTATTGAAAGATTCTCGGGGTAGAATAAAAATTGATGTGCCTATTTCTGGGAGTTTGGATGATCCTCAATTTAGTTTTGGCGGTGTGGTTGCGGATGCTTTATATAATGGATTGAGCAATTTAGTGATATCCCCTTTCAGTGCTTTAGCAATGTTAGTGGGTAATGATAGGGAGTTAAATCTTATTGGTTTTGATGCAGGTAGTTCAACACTCAAGCAGGAACAACAAGATAAGTTATTAACATTAGCTAAAGCGTTGAGAGCAAGGCCAAATTTAAATTTAGAAATTAAAGGCGCGGCATTCCAGAGTAAGGATTGGCCTGTTATTAGACAGGACGCATTGTATGAGCAAATCAAAAGACTACGGGCTGCAGAGCTTAATGTTAATAGTAAAAAAAGAATTCGGGATGAATACGTACAGTTATCAGATGAGGATTACAAGCGATTATTAAGAGATTTATTTATTCAAAAGTTCCCAAATCTTGTTGAGCGCTCATTTTTAGGATCCGTAAAACTACGAGATCCTAGTGCGGGAGAATTTTATACAGTTGCCAGAGAAAAGTTGCAAACCTTGATGAGTCCAGAACCTGAGCGTCTTAAAGCGTTGGCAGTAGCAAGGGCTCAGGCCATTGCTACTGCCTTGGTTAGTAAAGGTGGGATTGCAACAGAAAATATTTATATAATGGATACCGTTGTTGATATGGATTTAGCGGATAAAGAAATTGTGACTACATTGTCGCTTAATGCAGATTGATGAGTTCTTTACCACTCTAATATTTTCCAAACATTGATGTTGCTTTCACCACGATCTAAATCATCGCGACGGACATCCATTTTGCCATCACCATCCTTATCCAAAAAGTAATAGGGAGGACCTATATCAGGTATCACCTTTATCATATAAAGTTTGCCACCTTTTCTATATTCTTGAACAGTCTTCTTTTCTTTACGAATAATAGTAATGTCAGGTTCCAGTTTCTCACCACTTTGAATAGGTAAAATAGGTTCTGGTGCTTCAGGAACTGCTTCAAGTTGAGGTGGTTTATCATCAACGGCTAAAGCTGGAAAAGCAAGTATGATGCTGAGTAAAATGAGATAACGCATAAAGATGACTCGTTCATTGGAATATTTGATCTATATTATTATAGTTTTTAGTTATACGCTTAACTAAAATTGCAAAGTCAAAGTATATTGTGGCTGAGTTATAATATTTAATTTAAAAGTAGGGTAAATGAAAAGATTAATTGAGACTAAAATTGTGAATCCTTTACTTGAAAAGTATGGTGTTCCTGCATATAAAACCCCCGGTTCTGCAGGTATGGATTTAATCGCTTGCATTGATGAACCTATGACTATTGCAAGTGGTAAAAATTTACTGATCGGTACGGGGCTGGCTGTTAATATTCAAGACCCAGGATTAGTTGCTGTCGTTGCTAGTCGAAGTGGTCTTTGCTTGAATAGTCAGATTCGTGTAGGTCAAGGTTTAGGTATAGTAGATTCAGATTATCACGGTGAAATTGGTGTGATTTTACATAATGATAGTTCGGGAGATTATGTTGTGCAGCCCGGAGAAAGAATTGCGCAGCTTTTATTTATGCCAGTTGTACAAATAGATTTTAAAATAGTTGATACGTTCACTACCATTACAGATAGAGGTGAGGGTGGTTTTGGTCATACGGGTCGTCATTAAAAGATTTAATTAGACTTAGCAGAAGATATTAAAAAATAGATAATATTTACTACCCCTAAATTGCAATAATGGAAAAAGATAATGCTTGAAGTAAGAACCGCTCACCAAATCGCTGATGTATTGATTGAGGCTTTACCCTATATTCAGCGTTTTAAAGGTAAAACCGTTGTGGTTAAATTTGGCGGAAATGCGATGGTAGATGAAGACCTTAAGAATAGCTTCGCTAGAGATATTGTTTTGATGAAGTTAGTGGGAATTAATCCTATTGTTGTTCATGGTGGTGGCCCTCAAATTGGACAGTTATTAACAAAATTAGGTAAAACATCAAATTTTATTGATGGGATGAGGGTGACCGATAGTGAAACTATGGATGTGGTTGAAATGGTTTTAGGCGGTCTAGTTAATAAAGAAATCGTCAATTTAATTAATCAAAATGGTGGTAAAGCGGTTGGGTTAACGGGTAAAGACGGGGATTTTATTCGTGCTAAAAAAATACATCTTACGAGAGCTGTTGATGAGGATGACTCTATAGAGATTATTGACTTAGGTCAGGTAGGTGAAGTTAGTAGTATTGATCCAGCAGTAGTAGATATGTTAAGTCATAGTGATTTTATACCTGTTATTGCGCCTATTGGTGTTGGGGAAGATGGTTTTTCTTATAATATCAATGCAGATTTAGTGGCAGGTAAAATCTCGGAAGTATTAAAGGCTGAAAAGTTGATTTTATTAACCAATACAGCGGGTATTTTAGATAAAGAAGGCGAGCTATTAACGGGGTTATCTATTAGTGATATAGATGATTTGATTGTGGATGGGACCATATCGGGTGGTATGATTCCTAAAACTAAGTGTGCAACAGACGCTTTAAAAGGTGGCGTCAATAGCGTGCATATCATTGATGGTCGGGTTGATCATGCAGTATTACTAGAGTTATTTACTAATCAAGGTGTGGGTACATTGTTGGTTAGAACAGCACATCGTTAGGTAAATACTATAGTCTTTGTATATCTGGGTAGCATTTAGATTTACCCAGATAGTTTACTAATATAATTTTTAAAATTGTCAGTTAAAAGACTCCAATATCTTGGTGCTTAGTCATATATCCGTTCAGAAAGATCTCCACCAAAATGAAAGTTAGCTTTTAAAAAAAACAGATCAGATCCCTCTGTCAATCCAAATCCTAAACCTAATGAAGATCGCATTGCATTAAATAATACGGTGTGTATCGTGGGAACGATATAATGTTGTTGTTGGCCAATGGGTGTAATGTTATCAATTTTGCCTGGTGCACCGTAAATTTGTAGCCCTAATCGGGTCTGGTCTGCCATTTGATAGCTGGCTTCACCTCGATAGCCTACCTCGAGTACCTCTGTGCGATTAGCTCCGACAATCACCTTATCAAAATCAGGGGCGTTAACGATAAAGCTCCATTTGCCTATATCTTTTTGCATAGTGAGCATAAATTCTGTTTCGACTTGATCGTCATTAAACTTACTGCTCCACCATTCAACTTCAGAATACCAACCTAAATCGATAGGAAGTTGACCTGCTTCAGCAAATCGGCCTCGAAAACGAAATTTTGAGCCTGCATATTGAAGATCTTGTCCATCAGGGCGAGCAAGATTAAGATAGTAAGCAAAATCAATTTTATCGGTTATGCCATATTCAAGTTCTAATGCGAAGCGCATCATGCTTTGACTAGCATAAGTTGGAGAAGTACCTCCGTCTCCCTCTTTATGTCCAGCCACAATATAGCTACTCAGTAATTCGGGGTCGATATTTCCTTTGCCTTGAGTTTGGTAACCATATATCTGAAATTCGAATGGGTCGAAGGCTCTTGCATCATTTACTACGATTAAAGTGAGTAGAGCACATACTAAAATTGGCAGAAAGATTGGGTGACTGTATTTCATAAGTGTATTTTCTCTATAAGCACCTTTTTACAAATAATAATTATTATCATTTGTAATGTCAACATGAGTTATAAGAAATAGTAAATTGTCATATTATGCGGTTGAGTTTAGTATGAAGGATAAATTAATGTAAGGCTAATTTAATAGTTATACAGGATTACTCCTTGTTTTATAAGTTCATCAAGCATACAATCAGGCTCTTAATGGATTTTAATAAGTGGAGAAGATGTCATGAAAATTAGACAACTATTAGTTGTTACTAGTATATTTGCAGTATTTGCATTGGCTGGTTGTGAAGCGCAAAAACCTTTAACAGAAGCGACTGCGGAGCCAGTGGTTGCAACTCAGTCTGCTCCAGTAGTGGCTGAGCCAGCATTTGTAGTGCCTTCAGCTCCATTAGTGAAGGCGCATTGTGATAGGCATCATTTTAAAGCTAAAGCAGCGCATAATTGTGCTAAGCATTGCAAAAAACATAAAAAAGTTAAAAAAGGCAAAGCATGTAAAGTGCATTGTGAGAAAGAAGCTAAATAATATTACTTAGATTGGTTTTTTTGATTAAAGCTCTGTCTTAAAAAGCAGGGCTTTTTTATTGTCTAGGTTTTGCTAAAGCTGGGGATTAATGTGTAAAAATGTAGGTTGGATGTTTTAGGAGGGGTTTTATTTATGGAGGCTGCGGGCGGAGTCGAACCGCCGTAGATGGCTTTGCAGGCCACTGCATAACCGTTTTGCTACGCAGCCATATAGTAAGATAAATAAAAAAGCCGCAAATAATCGCGGCTTTTTTATTTAGAATTTGGAGCGGGAAACGAGGCTCGAACTCGCGACCCCAACCTTGGCAAGGTTGTGCTCTACCACTGAGCTATTCCCGCA